>NZ_JBFUJE010000678.1:0-1832 GCF_056401535.1 Luteibacter sp. P4_E6
CCTCTCTACGACGTGGTGGCACGTGATCGGGGGGCGCCTCCCGGGTCGACCGACCCCGTCCTGGCCAGTCTCGACAGCAGCGATTTCGACCAGCTGTGGTTATTCGCCGTGGATGTCGGCAACGGCCTGAATGATGACGAACGTGCGGCGATCGACCGGTTTCGTCAGCGTGGCGGCGGGCTTCTGGTCGCACGCGATCACATGGATCTCGGCTGCTCCGTCTGCGACCTCCAGGGTGTGGGCAAGGCCCATCACTTCCATACGCACAATCCGGATCCGGACACGGCACGCCGCGTCATCGACGACCCGTACACCACGGCCATTCTCTGGCCAAACTTCCACTCCGGCGCCAATGGCGACTTCCAGGAGATCGCGCCCGTGGGTGACGTGCACCCGATCCTGGCCGATCCCGATGCACCCGGAAGTGCGCTTCGCTACCTGCCCTCCCATCCGCACGAAGGTGACGTCACGGCGCCGCCTGACGACGCCAGCGCTCGCGTGATCGCGACGGGAAAGAGTGAAGTGACCGGAACTCCGTTTGCCATCGCCGTGGCGTTCGAGCCGCAACCTGACGGCATGGGCCCGGCCGTGGCGCAATCGACGTTTCATCACTTTGCCGACTACAACTGGGACCCGGACCATGGGAAGCCGAGTTTTGTCAGCGAGGCGCCCGGCGGCACATTGCGTGCGACACCCGCGGCGAAGCGGTCGACGGAGCTTTATGTGACGAACCTGGCGCGGTGGTTGGGGCGGAAGGTTCGCAACTAGCCTTTCACGGGCATGGTCTATCCGTTCATCGCGGCAGCCTCTGACAGAAAGAGCTGCGCTTGCTTTCTCATGCCGCGCGAAACAGGCTCCCAGATCCTGTCAGGAAAACCAGCGGGCAAGCGTGACTCGACGTCGTCAAGAGCGCCCTCAACGCGTTCAACGAAGGCAACCATGGCCTCCCACACGGCAGGGCCGCCATTTTTCCGCGCCAGCGCGCGCCAGTGACGCGCATGAATCGTATAGACATGGTAGTGCGCGTTCTTCGACCTAAGCGCCATCGCGAGGCGAACGTCGCGTGTGTGCAGCTGCCTGCTCTTCTTGCCGATATACGGCCATATGGACAAGACGTCGTATAAGGGGGTCATGTTGTAAGCATTCCCCTGTCGCAAAAAGATGGAAAAATTCTTTGCATGCCCGTCCGGGGCAGCCATCATCCAAAATGCCAGCTGTGCCAGTTGAAAGGCGAGCCGGTCTGCTTCCGCATCTGAACTGCCTGAAAGCAGCGTGAGTCCATCGGACATCGATGGGCCACCGTCGTCCTCATACTTCAGTCGGGGTGGCAAGCCAAAGGCCTGGCAGAAGTCTTCCTGCGGCAAACGGACGATCCACGAGTCATCAGATGCCCATACCCGATCGAAGCGTTCGACGATCAGGGCGCGCTGGTCCCCGAATGTCGCCATATCCGTGCGGGCTGCGGGGAGTCCGAGAGAATGGATGATTTGGGCGCAAAGCCACTCATTCTCGACCGAATCGAACATTTCGATCCGACTCGCATTGGCGATCACCCCCAAAGGAAGCTTGAAGATGTGGGTACTTGGCGTGGCGCCGAGCGGCCTGCACCACCTTCCGGCGATCAGGGCAAGCGCCGTTTTTTCTTGAGCACCCGCCAGTGAAATTCGAAAAGGAGGCGTCCCGTCACGGGCAAAGGCTGCCGGATCCATGGGGACAGAGCGAAGCGTCGCAGCGACCTGGGCCTCGCTCAGTGGTTCAGATACGACACGGTTCCAGCCATCTGGCACCGAGTTGTCGGGAAGTAACTGTACGGCGCCCACGCAGTCGCGACC
>NZ_JBFUJE010000679.1:0-1831 GCF_056401535.1 Luteibacter sp. P4_E6
GTCCATGTCGAAGAGGCGGTAGACGAGGCGATGTTCCAGCGTGATCCGGCGAGACCACCAACCTTTCCACTCACCTTTTAGGGGCTCGGGCTTACCAAGCCCGGTCCACGGCGTGCGCCGGATGTTTTCGATCAAGGTGTTTACGGCGTCGACATTCGTGGGGACGTGCTCTTGCCAGTAGCGGTAGTCCTCCCACGCCTGGCTCGTCCACCAAAGATCTTCCCTCTCCTTACGCACCGCCATCAGGCTTCCCTTTTAAACGCCATCCGGACCTAGTATGCGTGCGTCCGCCGGCAGCGACGTGTCGGCCTCGGCCATGGCGTTCTGCAATCGGATGGCGTTGGCGGCGCTGCTGAACAGATACAGCGTCTCCTGCAGCGAGTTGTAGTCGCTCACAGACATCACGACGGCATCTTCAGCGTCACGACGCTTGATAAGAGTGATGTCGTGATCGGTCGCCACCGTGTCGAGCACCTCCTTGAGGTTGCTTCTGGCGTCGGTGAAATTGATGGTCCGCATGGGCTACTCCAACATGTACATCTTTGCGTACATGTTGGAGTCTATATCAGGCACTTGTTCATCCGCAACTTTGCCTTGCCCATCCGCAGTGGCTACGCTAGATTTTGCGAACAGACCACCGTACAGGGGGCATCGCAACCGCGATGCTGCGGCAGGTCCAGACGGGCAAGGGATTGAGTCTCCATATCGAAGGCATGCGGATGCGCCGACAAATCTGCTGCATCTTTGCGGTGGGCCTCATGACATGCCATGCACTTCACGCTGGTGACGCGCCCGTGCGCCCTTCAACGACGGGCGTACTTACTGAAGCGGCCCGTTCCCATACCTATGTGGGCGCATTGACCGCCGGCTGGCGTAGCCTGCTCGATGCGCACGTGCCCAAGGTAGATCTCTATCTCGGCATGAGTGACGACGACGCGCCGGAGCCGCTCCGCTATGCCGTAGCCGCCACCACGTCGCAGGGACGTCCCATTGAACGCGCCGATGGCTCGATGGTGGTTGCTTCCTGCCGTCCCGGATCCTGTCAGGAAAAAGGCATGGTCTGGGCATCGAGCGACGGCGTGGTCGTGGGTGCCCTTGTGCATTTCTACTACAAGGATCCCAAGGCACCGATGAGTCCCGCGTTGTTGGTATGGTCCCGCGACGTCAAGACCAGCTCCCTCCCACACGGCTTTACCATGGCGCTTGAGGAATGGCTTCGCCAGCCCGTCTCAGTCGCCGGATTCCATGCGATCCGAATGGTGCAGCCGGATGGCACGATCGTAGACCTCTCGCCAGCAAGCTTGCTGCCGTGAACCAGCGGCTATCAATGCTTGCCATGCTGCTCGGCATCGCCGTGTGCCTCGCGCCCTACCGCGCACGCGCCGACGAGCCATGCTGCGATGACGCGCACGGATTCCATCGATCGGGTCCGCTTTATTTAGGTATACCGGTCGACCTCGACGCGCAAGGCAGGACTCCCGGGCGCCATGGCTTCCTCGTTGCCATGGATGGCGCTGACCCGTTGCTGTCGGCCTGCAGGCACCAGGGAGATATCTGGATTGCCGGTAGCGACCAGCCACAGACGTGCCACGGCGTCACGAAAGGCGAGGCGCTTGCCATGCTGGACATCGACCCGAGCAGTGCCGCACCCCGCAGCGATGACTTGATGCTGCCGACGGTGCTTTCAACGTCGAACTTCTCCATGCGAAAGGCCATCATCTCGAATGCTCCATCGACTGACGCAGATCGCATTCGAACCGTGGAGCCGTCGATTCCGCCGACATCCGTGATTGAAGCCCTGAACATAGGTAACGAGGGCCAGGCCCTGTAC
>NZ_JBFUJE010000680.1:0-1829 GCF_056401535.1 Luteibacter sp. P4_E6
GGGCGAGCACGGCCCGCGCCGCCGTATCGCCGTGGGCGTGGACGTGCGCAACCGTCGCGTCGACCTCTCGCGCATGCCTCACGTGCTGTCCGAGCTGTCCATGGCCGGCGTGCACGTGCACCTGATCTTCCTCGACAGCCGCGACGACGTGCTGATCAAGCGCTACTCGGAGACCCGCCGGCGTCATCCGCTGGCCGCCGAAAAGCTCTCGCTGGCCGACTCGATCGCCCAGGAACGCAAGCTGCTGCGCCCGCTGATCGCGATCGCCGAGAAGGTCATCGACTCCAGCGACCTCAACGTGCACCAGCTGCGGCGCCTGTTCGCCACCGGCTACGCGGCGGCCTCGGACGGCACCACCCTGCTGTTCGAGTCGTTCGCCTACCGCCGAGGCCTGCCCTCGGACGCCGATTTCGTCTTCGACGCCCGCTGCCTGCCCAACCCGCACTGGGATCCCCGCCTGCGCCCGTTCTCGGGCAAGGACCAGCCCGTCAGGGAATTCCTCGACGCGAACCCCCTGGTAGGCGAATACTATGCCGACGTGACTCGCTGGCTCGAAACGTGGTTACCACGCTTCGAGGGCGAAGATCGCAGCTACGTCACCGTTTCGATCGGCTGTACGGGCGGGCGCCATCGCTCGGTCTACCTCGTCGAGAAGCTGGCCCAGCATTTCCGCTCGGAACGCGGCAACGTACTGACCTTTCATCGTGAGCTCGAATAACGCCATGACCCAGCCCATGCACCACCGAGACACCGGGCGATGAGCGTCGGCGTTCTCCTCATGACCCACGAAGCGGTCGGCAAGGCACTGATCTCGGCCGCGCGCCACGTCATGCCCAAGCTGCCGATGGACGTGGACGCCGTGGAAGTGCCACCCAGCGCGGATCCTGACGTCATGCGCACGCTCACGGCCAAGCATGCGCGCGATCTCGACCATGGCGACGGCGTACTCGTCCTCGCCGACCTTTATGGCGCCACGCCCTGCAACATCGGGCTCTCCTTGAGCGAACTGGGCGTGCACCTGCGTTGCGTGTCGGGACTGAACCTGCCGATGCTGCTGCGCGTACTCAACTACTCGGATAAATCGCTGACCGAACTGACCGAGATCGCGGCCAGTGGCGGTCGCGGAGGGATCTTCATCGACCATGCTTGAACGGGACATCGTGGTATCCAACCGGCTGGGCCTGCACGCACGCGCCTCCGCCAAACTCGTCCAGCTGGTTTCCAGCTTCAAATCGACCGTCTGGATCATCAGCAAGGGTCGCGAAGTGAATGCCCAGAGCATCATGGGCGTCATGATGCTGGCCGCCGGCATGGGCACTGCCCTGGGCGTGCGCGCCGATGGCGAAGACGAAGAGGCCGCGCTGGCGGCGGTGGTCGATCTGTTCGACCGCAAATTCGACGAGGGTGCCTGACCGATGAGAGTCGTGCTGACCGGCACGCAAGCCGCCCGGGGCATGGCCCTGGGTCGCGCGCGTCTGGTCCAGCCGAGTATCTATGCGGTCGACACCCGCATGCTCGAGGACGCGGAGATCGCGCCCGAGATCGAGCGGCTGCACAAGGCCATCGACAGCGCCCGCACGGAACTGCGTGAGCTACGCGGCAAGCTGCATGGCGCGCTGGCGCGCGAAGTAGGCGATTTCATCGACGCGCATAGCCTGCTCCTTGACGACGAAGAGCTGCTGCGCGGCCTGGACGAACTCGTCGCCGTTGGCCATTACACCGCCAGCGCGGCGCTGAAGATGCAGCGCGACCGCCTTGCCGCGGTATTCGACGCCATGAACGACCCTTACCTCAAGAGTCGCGGCGAAGACATCGACCAGGTCATCGGC
>NZ_JBFUJE010000681.1:0-1821 GCF_056401535.1 Luteibacter sp. P4_E6
GCCTAAACCTATCCACCAGCGCCGGCGTGACCGGCGAAAGGATCTTCAATGGAAATCAGCCAAACCAAGGTAGTGCCAGTAATCGCGAAGACGCTGCGCATCTGCGTCAAGTGCAGCGACCGCTTCGGTGCAGACATCCTCGACGAAAGCGGCAAGTCCCTCGGCGGACAGGACGACGGCTACGTGCCGGACTTTATGCCCGGTGAGCACTACGGCGATTACGTGATGCTCGACATCGATCTCGACACGGGCGCTGTGAGCAACTGGAAGAAGCCCAGCGCCGAGCAGATCGAGAAGTTCATCTCCTCCGACGACGAAGACTGATCCTGCCATGCCGCGCACGCCCGACCTCTTCTCCGGCTGGTTCGACAACCAGACCACCAGGTGCCGTGAGCTCTGGGACAACGGCGTGCGCGGCCGATTTGCGCATCGCTCGGCCATTGGCTCCGACAACCCGTGGCGCGAACTCCGCGCGCCGTGGGGCACCTATCCCGATCTTCCGCAGAACGCATCACAGGACCTCCGCGCACATGGCTGATGGCAGCTCGCAATCCGGCTTCAACTTCCCCAAGAAGGCACTTGTTTCGGCCCTTCGCCCGGGCGAGATCGTCGTGGACTTCTTCGCCGGTGGCGGTGGTGCCAGTGAGGCGCTGAAGCAGGCGCTTGGCCGCGATCCCGATGTGGCGGTCAACCATGATCCGTGGGCGCTCGGTATGCACGCAGCGAACCACCCTTTTACCCGTCACCTTCCGGCTGACGTGTGGACCGTGGATATTCTTCGTGAAGTCCTCGGCCGCCTTGTAGGCTGGTTCCATGCCTCGCCTGACTGCACGCATTTCAGCCAGGCGAAGGGCGGGCAGCCGCGAAGCAAAGCAACACGCTCGCTGTCGTGGGTCGTGCTCAAGGTCGCCGGCACGCTGGCCGCCGCCGGCCTCGCGCCGCGCATCATCAGCCTGGAGAACGTCGAGCAGATTCTGAAATGGGGTCCGCTGATCGCGAAGCGGGACAAGGCCACCGGAAGGGTCGTGAAGCTCGACGGCACCGTCGCCGCACCTGGGGAGCGCGTGTCGGTCTGGGAACAGAGCCTGGTGCCGGATAAGAAGCATGCCGGCCGTACGTGGGACCAGTTCGTAGCGGCGCTCCGCTCGCTTGGCTATGTCGTCGAATGGCGGAAGCTGTCGGCATGCGACTACGGCGCGGGCACGAGCCGCAAGCGACTGTTCCTCATTGCCCGCCGCGATGGCATGCCGATCGTTTGGCCCAAGCCAACCCATGGTGGCGGCCCGGGGCTCACGCCGTTCGTCACGGCCGCCGATTGCATCGACTTCGACGTGCCTTGCCCGTCGATCTTCTTGGGCAAGGTTGAAGCCCGGAAGCTGGGCGTGAAGCGGCCGCTCGCTGATGCCACCTTGCGCCGCATTGCTCGCGGCGTGAAGCGCTACGTGATCGATGCCGCCGAGCCCTTCATCGTGGGTGTGGGCGGCCGGATGGGCCAGACTGCCGAGCGATCGGTGCATGAACCGGCACCCACGACGACGTCTAAGGCCGATGCATGCGTGGCCGTGCCGCAGTTGGCACCGCTGATCACGCCAGTAACCCATCATGGCGAGCGCCGCGTCCATCCCGGCAGCGAGCCCTTCCCGACGATCACCGGCGCCAATCGGGGCGAACTTACTGCGGTGCAGCCGACTCTTGCCCCGTTCGTAACTCAACACGCCCAGTCGTCCGTCAACACGAACAAGGCTGCGACCAAGCCGGTCGGCACAATGTGCGCCGAGGTGAAGGGTGGTCACTTCGCCGTTGTCGCTCCCACCCTCGTGC
>NZ_JBFUJE010000682.1:0-1816 GCF_056401535.1 Luteibacter sp. P4_E6
CCGGGAGGAGCTGCTTACTAACCGCCTGGGTAATAGGGTAGAGGCGCGTGCCCGATCCGCCGGCGAGGATGATGCCCTTGGTGGTCATGCGCCCAGGCGCTCCATCCGGTAGCTACCGTCCAGGATCGAGGCGACCCATGGCTGGTGGTCGAGATACCAGTTTACGGTCGCTTCGATGCCCGTTTCGAAGGTCTGTGTTGGCGTCCAGCCGAGCTCGGAAGCGAGCTTGCTGGCATCGATGGCATAGCGGCGATCATGGCCCGGACGGTCCCGGACAAAGGTGATCAGCGACTCGCGGGGCGTGCCGTCTTTCAGCGGGTGGCGCGCGTCGAGCAGGCGGCAGATCGTCTTCACCACGTCGATGTTCTCCTGCTCCGCATTGCCGCCCACGTTGTAGGTCTCCCCCACGCGGCCGGCCTCGAGCACACGGCGGATGGCCGAACAGTGGTCGCCGACGAAGAGCCAGTCGCGGATGTTCTTGCCGTCGCCGTAGATAGGCAGGGACTCACCCTTCAGCGCTTTCTGAATAACCAGCGGAATGAGCTTCTCGGGGAACTGGAACGGCCCGTAATTGTTCGAGCAATTGGTMGTCAGCGTCGGCAAGCCGTACGTATGGTGGAAGGCGCGGACCAGGTGATCGGACGCCGCCTTGCTCGCCGAGTAAGGCGAATTGGGCGAATAAGGTGTGTTTTCGGTGAACTTGCCTTCGGCCCCCAGGGAGCCATACACCTCGTCGGTCGACACGTGAAGAAAACGAAAATCGTCTTTCCCGGCCCCGTCCAGGCCGCGCCAAAAGTCGCGGGCTTCTTCAAGCAGGCCAAGCGTACCGACCACGTTCGTCTGGACGAACTCAGCGGGTCCGTCGATGGATCGGTCCACGTGCGACTCGGCAGCGAAGTTCACGATGGCATCGGGGCGGTGCTCGGTCAGCAACCGGCTCACCAGCGCCCGGTCGCCGATATCTCCCTGAACGAAAAGGTGCTTTTCGTTGTTTTCGAGGGATTCCAGTGTGCCAAGATTGCCGGCGTAGGTAAGCTTGTCCAGGTTGACCACACGCAGGCCATCAGCTACCGCCTGGAGGACGAAGTTGGCGCCAATGAAGCCAGCGCCGCCGGTTACCAACAGTGTTTTCATAGAACCTCGTTGTCGTCCATGTTGCACAGGATGACGCGCTCTCGCTCCGCGTCAGCGCTCGCCCGATAGCTACCGCGTTCAGGCGGCGGTATGCCCAATACCAAGTGTAATATGTAGCGCCGTTCGCGAGGGCTGGCGATTGAACGGCAAATGAACCTTGGGAAAAATTCCTTGTGAAAATAAAGACTTCTCGTAAATCCGTCCCTCGCGTCCACGGCCTCGGCACCCGGGCTATCCATGCCGGACAGTCGCCCGATCCCTCGACGGGCGCGATCATGACGCCCATCTACGCGACATCAACCTACGTGCAGAGCAGTCCGGGCAAGCACAAGGGCTTCGAGTACTCGCGCACCCAGAATCCGACGCGCATGGCCTACGAGGCTTGCGTGGCTTCGCTGGAAGGCGGCGTGGCGGGCTTTGCGTTCGCCTCCGGGCTAGCCGCCGCGGCCACAGTGCTGGAACTGCTCGACACGGGCAGCCACGTGATCGCCATGAACGATCTCTATGGCGGCACCTATCGTTTGTTCGAGCGTGTGCGCACCCGTTCGGCGGGACTCGAGTTCGATTTTGTCGACCTCAATGACACCGCGGCCCTGCGTGCGGCCCTGAAGCCGAATACCCGCATGATCTGGGCCGAGACGCCCACGAATCCGATGCTGCATCTGGTCGACCTTGCCAAGCT
>NZ_JBFUJE010000683.1:0-1816 GCF_056401535.1 Luteibacter sp. P4_E6
GTATGTGGCGCCCTCGCGTGACACGCTAGAGCGAAGCGTGCTCGTGTCGCCGCCACTATCGCAGTGGAACGATTTCACCGCGTTGATCGATGGGCTCGCGTGGCCCACGATCGACGCGCTGAATGCCTTGCTGCCGGAGACATCGGGCGTGCGTTTCGTGACGCAGGACCCCGCGCTCCTCGCGGATGGCCTTCATTACGAAGAGCGCATCGCGCGCCACGGCGCCATCGCCACCCGCCCCGAAAACTGGCACGACCTGTTCAACGCCTTCGTCTGGCTTCGCCATGGCGCGCTCAAGCGTGCACTGAATGCGCGGCAGATGGCCGAGATCGCGGTGATGGGAGCGCGGCAGCGCTCGCGCGCGCAGTGCGCGCTGACACACTTCGACGAGGCCGGGATGGTGGTGACGTTGAAGGATCCCGCCATGCTCGCTGCGTGGGATGTGCATGACTGGCACACCCTGCTATGGACGCACCGGGAGGCGTGGCTCGACGGGCGGGCCCGCGTGGAGGTATTCGGCCATGCGCTGCTCGAACACGCGCTGACGCCGGACAAGCTGCTCGTCGGCAAGGCCCTGGTAGTGATGGGCGAGGGCGACGCCAATGCGGTCTGCGCCCGTGCCATCGCTGCCGGCACGGTGCTCAACGATCCACAGGAGCTGCGCCCGTTACCCGTATCGGGCGTGCCAGGCTGGCATGCGGGCACCGCCGTGGAGTCGTTCTACACGACGGCGCCGTGTTTTCAGCCCTTGCGCGCAGGCAGGACGTATCCTGCGGCGTTGGTAAACCGGTAGGTCTGGATCGGCGGGCCTAGATCAGGCCATGGTCGCGGACATACTCGCCCAGCAGGCTGTCGTGATCCACGCCGAGCTTGCGCATGGCGTCACGCTTCTGCCGGCTGATGGTTTTCACCGACTTGCCTTCCTGGTCGGCGATCTGCTGTAGCGACATGCCCTGGACGAACATGCGGATGACGTCCACCTCGCGTGGCGACAAGGGCGTGCCGGGCATCGCCACGGACGTTTCGTCGGCCTCGTTGAGGATGTCGAGCAGGGTTTCGCTGAGGTAGGTTTCGCCGTCGTGCACGGCACGCGCGGCGGTCGCCAGCTCATCCATCGGCGCCCGTTTGTCGATGATGCCGCGTGCGCCGCGGCCGAGCATGGACTGCAGCGCGGCGGGGCGATTGATCATCGTCAGGACGACCAGGGCGACGTGCGGAAATTTCTTCGTGATCGTCTCAAGCAGGGGGAATCCATCGTCCTGCCGATCGCTCGGCATGAGAAAATCCGTAATGACGACATCGCATTCGTGCTCTGCGAGCATGCTCAAAAGCTCGTCCGCTGCCTTGGCCGCACCGACGACCTCGATGTGCGCATTCTCCAGCGCAAGCCTTCCCCCAACCAGAACCAGGGGGTGATCGTCTGCCAGAATGACCTTGAGTGGCATGCCTTGTGTTCTCCTGTTGGCGTGTCAACGCGGCGTATAGAGCTGATTATGCCTATGAAGTTCCCCTGACGAAGCCTGTGACGTGATTCGACGAATCCTCCTGTTAATACTGGTTGTGCTCGCGGGCCCGGTCTCGGCCATGCCCGATACGCCGCTGCCGCCTGAAGACCGCGAATGGCTACGCCACCATCCGGTGCTCACCGTAGGCGCCTATCGCGAGGGCTATCCGCCGTTCGAAGAACTGCGCGAGGGCGAGCTGGAGGGGCTGGGGCCGGACTACCTGCACGAGATCGCGGGGGAGCTCGGCGTGACCCTGCAGACCCGTACCTACGCGACGTGGCCGGAGTTACTCAAGGCGCTGGCCCGTGGCG
>NZ_JBFUJE010000684.1:0-1812 GCF_056401535.1 Luteibacter sp. P4_E6
GTTCTGCGTTCCCTTGCCACGGCTGTCGCCAGGGCCGAGGGCGATGAGCGCCTGGCGCTGCTGCTCGCCGACAGCACGCTGGAGCTGATGACGGCGACCGATCCGCGTGTTCGTTCGACGGTCACCGAATCGTTCCAGCTCGAAGTCGATCGGCGTGAGGCGGGTTTCGCCAGCTGGTACGAATTGTTCCCGCGCTCGATGACCGATGACAAGACGAAGCACGGCACCTTCCGTAACACGATCGCCCGCCTGCCGGCGGTTCGTGACATGGGCTTCGACGTACTCTATTTCCCGCCGATCCATCCGATCGGCACGGCCTTCCGAAAGGGACCGAACAACACGTTGACACCGGGCCCCGATGATCCGGGCAGCCCCTATGCCATCGGTTCGCCGGAGGGTGGCCACACGGCGATCCACCCGCAGCTGGGCACGCTCGACGACTTCCGCGCACTGCGTGACGCCGCTCACGAGCACGGCCTGGAACTGGCGCTCGATTTCGCCATCCAGTGTTCGCAGGACCACCCGTGGTTGAAGGAACATCCCGAATGGTTCGACTGGCGACCGGACGGCAGCATCCGTTACGCGGAGAACCCACCGAAGAAGTACCAGGACATCGTCAATGTCGACTTCTACGCCGAAGGTGCCGTGCCGTCGCTTTGGCAGGCACTGTGCGATGTCGTGCTGTTCTGGGCCAATGAGGGCGTGCGCACCTTCCGCGTGGACAATCCKCACACCAAACCCTTCCCGTTCTGGGAGTGGATGATCGCCCGCGTCCGCGCGAAGTATCCCGATGCGCTGTTCCTCTCCGAGGCGTTCACCCGCCCCAAGCCGATGTATCGCCTCGCCAAGGTCGGTTTCAGTCAGTCGTACACCTATTTCACCTGGCGCAACTCCAAGCAGGAGTTCGTCGACTACCTGACCGAGCTGACGACTACGCCGCCGAAGGATTTCTTCCGGCCGAACTTCTTCGTCAATACGCCGGACATCGATCCTTATTTCCTGCAGACCTCGGGCCGTCCCGGTTTCCTTATCCGTGCGGCGCTGGCGACCACGCTGTCCGGTCTGTGGGGCATGTACTCCGGTTTCGAGATCTGCGAAGCCGCGCCCATGCCTGGCAAGGAGGAGTACCTGGACTCGGAAAAGTACGAGATCCGCGTCCGCGACTTCAACGCCCCGGGCAATATCGTCGCTGAGATCACCCAGCTCAACGCCATCCGCCGCGCACATCCAGCGCTGCAGAGTCATCTCGGTGTGCGCTTCCTGCCTGCGAACAACGCCCAGGTGTTGTTCTTCGAGAAGCGCTCCGGCGACGACGTGGTCCTGGTAGCCATCAGCATGGATCCGCATAACGCCCAGGCTGCCGACCTTTCCCTGCCGCTGGCCGACTGGGGCTATGCCTCCGACGCCCAGCTCGATATCCACGACCTGCTTCACAACCAACCCATCGCCTGGCGCGGCGCCGATCAGCATGTGTGGCTCGGCCTCGGCCAGCCCTATGCGATCTGGCACGTGCGGCTTCCCGGAGTCTGATCCATGGCTACACGCGCCAAAGCAAAAAAACAGGCCGCCGCTCCCGATTTCTCGAGCGACCCGCTCTGGTACAAGGACGCCATCATTTACCAGGTGCATCTGAAGTCGTACTTCGACTCCAACGATGACGGTGTCGGTGACTTCCAGGGCCTGATCGAGAAGCTCGACTACATTGCGGAGCTGGGCGTGAACACGCTCTGGCTGTTGCCTTTCTATCCGAGCCCCCGGCGCGACGATGGCTACGACATCGCCGAGTACAAGGCGGTGCACGAGGACTATGGC
>NZ_JBFUJE010000685.1:0-1810 GCF_056401535.1 Luteibacter sp. P4_E6
CTACGGCGCCGAGCGCATCGTGCTCGCCCTGGACACGCGCTTTCGCGATGGCCTTTGGAAGCTGCCCAGCGCGGGCTGGACCGCGGACGAAGTGCACACGCTCGACGATCTCGTGCCCTGGTACGAAGCCGCCGGCGCGCGCCACCTCCTGTGCACCGACATCGACCGCGACGGCACCATGAGCGGTCCGAACCTCGCCCTCTATCGCCATCTTGCCTCGCTGGCACCGGGCCTCGATGTACAGGCCTCGGGTGGCGTGAAGTCACTCACCGACGTCACCGATCTCGCATTGCAAGGCGTGGCCAGCATCATCCTTGGCCGCTCGCTGCTCGAAGGCGCTTTCGCCTTGCCTGAAGCCATCGCGACGGCAGAAAGGGCAAACGCGACATGCTGAGCCGCCGTATCGTTCCCTGCCTCGATGTTCGCGATGGACAGGTCGTCAAGGGCGTGCGCTTCCGCGATCACGTCGTCGTCGGCGAGATCGTCGAACTGGCCCTGCGTTATCGCGACGAGGGTGCCGACGAACTCGTGTTTTACGACATCACGGCCAGTCCGGAAGGGCGCCGTGTGGACCGCGACTGGGTGGAGCGCGTGGCGCGCGAAATCGACATTCCGTTCTGTGTCGCCGGCGGCATTCGCTCCGTGAACGATGCGCGCGACGTGCTGCACGCCGGTGCCGACAAGATCTCGATCAATTCACCCGCCCTGGAGCGCCCGGCGCTTGTGAGCGAGATCGCCGATGCCTTCGGTGTGCAGTGTGTCGTCGTGGGTGTCGACAGCTTGCGCGACGAGGACGGCGAATGGCGCGTACGCCAGTACACGGGGGATCCGTCGCGAACGCGGGCCCTGCGCAAAGGTACGCTCGAATGGATCGAGGAAGTGCAGGCGCTCGGCGCTGGTGAAATCGTCCTGAACTGCATGGGCACCGATGGCGTGCGTCGCGGTTACGACATCGAGCAACTGAAGGCGGCGCGGGCGATCAGCCACGTGCCGCTTGTCGCCTCCGGTGGAGCGGGTACGCCCATGCACTTCGCCGACGTATTCAAGCAAGCCGACGTGGACGCCGCGCTTGCCGCAAGCGTTTTCCACACCGGTGACATCGGCATTCCCGCGCTCAAGCGCGAACTGCGCACGCAGGGTATCGAGGTAAGGCTATGAACGACGTGACTCCCGATTTCGCCAAGGGCGATGGCCTGCTGCCGGCGATCGTCCAGCACGCGCAGTCGGGCGAAGTGCTGATGCTCGGCTATATGGATGAAGCCGCACTGGCGAAGACGCGCGCGAGCGGATTGGTGACTTTCTTCAGTCGTAGCAAGCAGCGTTTGTGGACGAAGGGCGAGACCTCGGGCGACTCGCTGGCCCTGGTCGATATCCGCCTGGACTGCGACGCCGATACGTTTCTCGTGCGCGCCCTGCCGGCGGGCCCTACCTGTCACACCGGTACGTCGAGTTGTTTCGGCGATGACGTGAAGCCGACGCTCGGCTTTCTCGCCGAACTCGACGCGCTGGTCGCATCGCGGCACGCCGAACGGCCCGACGGCAGCTACACGACGACGCTGTTCGATGGCGGTATTCGCCGCATGGCGCAGAAAGTGGGGGAGGAGGGTGTCGAGACGGCGCTTGCCGCGGTCGCCGAAGGCGACGACGCCCTGATCGGCGAGGCCGCCGATCTGGTCTTTCATCTGATGGTGGTGTTGCGCGCGCGCGGCATCGGTTTCGATGCCGTGGCGGAAAAGCTAGCTGCCCGACACACAGGCAGCTAATTGTAGGAGCCGATTCATCGGCGATCCCGCGGCAGCGGGCCAGGTCA
>NZ_JBFUJE010000686.1:0-1801 GCF_056401535.1 Luteibacter sp. P4_E6
GTTCATGGTGCTGTTCAGCGGTCCGGTCGTGACGGCCCGTGAGCAGCTGAGGTTTCAGTTTTATACGCAGGGAAATCGGTCCTTCTGGGACACGCATACCGAAGCCGATGCGCGCGAGCATGTGCGCAGCGACCCCGATAAATATCAGTTTGCCGACACCGACCCGCGCGACACGCTCGCCACGCTTTCCACCCCGGGCCTTTGGCTGTTCGGAGGCAAGGACATCCAGGCCCCGGTGGGCTTGTCGACCGAGCACCTCGACGCACTGAAGGCTCGAGGCAAGCCCTACGATTGCCAGATGTTCCCTACCCTGGGGCACAACCTGACGTCATCCGACGCCAGCGGGCCGGTGACCACAGCGGTTGCATGGATCAAAGCGCTCCCGCATAGCTGACGCCGCGGAAGCGAGTCACTCCCCGCCGGGTCGGACACCATCCGCCAGCAACTCCCTGAATCGCGTCAGCTCCGCCTCATCCATGTCTGAAACAATCGCTGCCGGCTGTCCGCCCACCGTGGCGCGTTCCAGCACATAGCCCTGCGATTGCACGAGCTCGTTGCCGGCAGCGGCCGCCGTTGCCGGCAGCACGAAGACATCGATCACGTGCTTGCCATGGCGATAGACGAGGACGGGAACGCGTTCCGTACCGGCATAGTCGATGCGACCGCCGATGAGCGCATAGCCCTGGGCGGCAAAATCCCGCACGACGGGCGCCGTCGCGATTTTCCCGGCGAACCACGGCTTCACGGTATGTTGGTCGGTAGACACCACGTCGATGGGCGACAACGCGGCCAACGCCCGCCAGTGGCTGGCAAACAGGTCACGCGTAAGTTGGGCCTGCTCGTGGCCGGGATTGGACGCGTGATTCCACGCAGCCAGGGTGAGCCCGCCTGCCACAAACGCCAGTATCCATGAGGCCGCCAACGCCAGCCGGGGCAGCGGCATGCGAGACCGCACACGGGCGACCGGGGGCGCCATTTCCTGTTGAATACGGGCACGCAACGCCTCCGGCGCCCGATACCGGGGCGCATCCTTGCGCAACGAACTGCGCAAGGCATCGAGCCCGATCAAGGCGTCGCGGCATTCGGCACATTCATCGAGGTGTGCTTCGAATTCGCGACTGGTGGCACGATCCAGCTCACCGTCGAAGTACAGCGGCAGCATCTCATTAGCCGTCTTACAGTCCATGAGGAGCCTCCATGTTGCCGTTATCGGTCAGTGCCTTCTGTAGCAGTGCGCGTCCCCGGGCCAGACGGGACATCACGGTACCGATGGGCGTTTGCAGTACGTCGGCGATCTCCCGATACGACAGCTCTTCGATTTCGCGCAGGATGAGCACCTCACGAAAAAGATCCGGCAGGTTTCGCAGGTGTTCGGTGATCAGCTGCCTGCGTCGGGCGCTATCGAGTCGTTCTTCTACCTCGTCCGCCTCCGCACGCGGCATCCAGTGTTCCGCGGCGGCGGGATTACCGTCGATCGCAACGTTCTTCTTCTCCTTATTGCGTACGGCCAGTCGGGCGAGACAACAGTTTCGTACGATCGCAAGCCACCACGCGCGTGCGTTTCCACCGGCATAGGTCTCGGACGCGCGGGCGGCGCGAAGGTAGGCGTCGTGCACGGCGTCCGCGGCATCCTGCTCGCTGCCAAGCAGCCAACGGCCAAGATTGTAGGCAGCGTCAAGATGGCTCAATGCCAGATCGTCGACAAAGGCACGACTACTCGTCGATGTCATGGTGACTGCGTCCCCTAYCCGTCATACACGCAACATACGCTGGATAACGCCATCGCGGTCGATGAGTCGGT
>NZ_JBFUJE010000687.1:0-1797 GCF_056401535.1 Luteibacter sp. P4_E6
GGGCTGGGCGATCCTCGTCGCCGGCATCCTCCAGCTGGCCTTCCAGCTGCCGACGCTGCGCCGCCTCGATCTGCTCGCCCTGCCGCGATGGGGCTGGAGCTCGCCGGACGTGCGCCGGATCATGCGGCTGATGGTGCCGACCCTGTTCGGGTCCTCCGTGGCCCAGATCAACCTGCTGCTGGATACAGTGATCGCTTCGCTGCTGGTGGCGGGGTCGCAGAGCTGGCTCTCCCAGGCCGATCGCTTCCTCGAACTGCCGCTGGGCGTGTTCGGCGTCGCGTTGGGCACGGTGATCCTGCCGTCGCTGTCGCGCCATCACGTCGGCGCGGACAAGGAAGCGTTCTCGCGGGCGCTGGACTGGGGCCTGCGGACGACCCTGCTGATCGCGGTGCCGGCGATGTTCGCGCTGATGATCCTTTCGGTGCCCTTGGTGGCGACGATCTTCCAGCACGGCGCATTCACCGCGTTCGATACACGGATGGCCTCCTTGTCGATTTCGGCCCTGAGTTTCGGTCTGCCCGCGTTCGCCCTGGTCAAGGTGGTGCTGCCGGCGTTCTACTCCCGCAAGGACACCCGTACCCCGGTGCGTGCCGGCGTCGCCTCGCTGGTGGCCAACATGGTCTTCAACGTGGCCTTCCTGGCCCTGCTGTTCTTTCTCTGGGCGAGCCCGGCGCAGAAGGCCGGCTCGTGGTTCGCTGCGCTTTCGGCTATTCCCGGCCTGCACATGGCCCTGGGCATGGCCAGCGCGCTGGCCAGCTACCTCAACCTGATCCTGCTTTGGCGCTGGCTGGGCAAGGCCGGTGTCTACGAGCGCCAGCCCGGCTGGGCCCGGCACCTGCTGCGCCTGGGCGTGGCCTGCGCAGCGATGGTCGCCGTGTTGTTGGCTGGCCTCGCCGTCTGGCCCGAGTGGACCGATGTCGAGAAGTGGGAGCGCGTATGGCGTCTGGCCGTACTCGTGGTCGCCGGCGGTGGCGCCTACCTCGTGGCGCTGTTCGCGATGGGTTTCCGCCTGCGCGACCTGCGCACCCGCTGAGACTCGGCGGCGGGCCAGGCGACTCGCATTGTGCGGCGCAATGGGCCGGCTATACTGGCCCGATGGCTTTTATTCCGCATCGCTTCCAGGACGCCCACGCATGACGCTGCGATTCCATCGCGACGTCGACGGACCCTGCCTGGCACCCCAGGGCAGCGTCGTCGCGATCGGCGCTTTCGACGGCCTGCATCTCGGCCACCAGACCATCCTCGACGAGGTGCGCCGTCGCGCCGAGGCGCGTGGCTTCGTGCCCGCCGTGATCACCTTCGAGCCCCTACCGCGGGCGTTCTTTTCGAAGGAGCCCGTACCGCGCCTCTCCGGCGTGCGTGAGAAGGCTGAAGGCATGTCGGCCGCGGGCATTCGCGAGCTG
Source organism: Luteibacter sp. P4_E6 (assembly GCF_056401535.1). NCBI lineage: Bacteria > Pseudomonadati > Pseudomonadota > Gammaproteobacteria > Lysobacterales > Rhodanobacteraceae > Luteibacter > Luteibacter sp. P4_E6. The sequence continues at coordinate 1,404 of NZ_JBFUJE010000687.1, forward strand.
CTGTCGCTGCGCTTCGACGAGGCGCTCACCGCCATGTCGGCCGAAGACTTCGTCCGTCGCGTGATCGTTGGCCGGCTGGCCGCCCGGGAAGTCTGGGTCGGTGAGGATTTTCGCTTCGGCCACCGCCGGGGCGGCGACTTCGCGTTGCTGCAGAGCATGGGCGCCGAGCTCGGTTTCACGGCCCACGCCGTGCCCCCGGTCATTATCGACGGCGAGCGCGTGTCGTCGTCGAAGGTGCGCACCCTGCTTGGTGAGGGCCGCTTCGCCGAGGCGACGCGACTGCTCGGCCGCCCCTTCGTGATCGACGGGCACGTCGAGCACGGCCAGCAGCTTGGCCGCACCCTTGGATATCCGACCGCGAATGTCCATCTCAGTGAGAGGGTCAGCCCGGTTC
>NZ_JBFUJE010000688.1:0-1794 GCF_056401535.1 Luteibacter sp. P4_E6
AAGGAGGACTGACCGATGGCGACCACGCAGACCCAGGCCGCTGAGGCCCTCGTCGAAACCACCGAGGGCGGTGACTTCGCCGCCTTGCTCAGCAAGGAATTCCGTCCGAAGAGCGAGCGCGCTCGTGCCGAGGTGGAATCCGCTGTCCGTACGCTGGCCGAGCAGGTGCTCGACCGCGCAGACATCGTTTCCGACGACGTCACGCAGACAATCAACGCCTATATCGCCGAGATCGACCGCAAGCTCAGTGAGCAGGTGAACCTGATCCTGCACCATCCTGATTTCCAGAAGCTGGAGGGCGCCTGGCGCGGGTTGCACCACCTGGTGTCCAATACCGAGACGGATCCGCAACTGAAGATCCGCGTGATCAACCTGTCCAAGAACGACCTCGGTCGTACGCTCAAGCGCTACAAGGGCACGGCGTGGGACCAGAGCCCCATCTTCAAGAAGGTGTACGAAGAAGAATACGGCCAGCTCGGTGGGGAACCCTATGGCTGCCTGATTGGCGATTACTACTTCGATCATGGCCCGCAGGATGTCGAACTTCTGCGCGGCATGGCCCAGGTGGCTGCGGCCTCGCACGCCCCGTTCATCGCTGCCGCTGCGCCGGGGCTGCTTGGCATGGACGGCTGGAGTGAGCTCGCCAACCCGCGCGACCTCGCCAAGATCTATTCGACACCTGACTACGCGGCATGGCGATCGCTGCGTGACAGCGAGGACGCGAAGTACGTCGCCCTGACCATGCCGCGCACGCTGTCGCGACTGCCTTACGGCGCCAAGACCGATCCGGTGGAGGAGTTCGACTTCGAGGAAGACACCAGCGGTGCCGACTCGACGAAATACACCTGGCAGAACGCCGCCTATGCGATGGGCGTGAACATCAACCGCTCGTTCAAGCAGTACGGCTGGTGCACGCGCATTCGCGGCGTGGAGTCGGGTGGCACGGTGGACAACCTGCCGGCGCACGTCTTCCCGACCGACGACGGCGGCGTGGACATGAAGTGCCCAACTGAAATCGCCATCACGGATCGCCGCTCGGCCGAGCTGGACAAGATGGGCCTGATGCCGGTCGTCCACCGGAAGAACTCCGACATGGCTGCCTTTATCGGTGCGCAGTCGCTGGCACGTCCGGAGGAGTATGACGATACGGATGCCACGGCCAACGCGGCACTGAGCGCGCGGTTGCCTTACATGTTCGCCTGCTCGCGGTTCGCTCATTACCTCAAGTGCATCGTGCGGGACAAGATCGGCTCGTTCAGCACACGCGAGCAGATGCAGGACTGGCTGACCCGCTGGATCCTCAACTACGTCGATGGCGACCCGGTCAATTCCAACGAAGAGACCAAGGCACGCAAGCCGCTCGCCGCGGCGCAGGTGGTCGTTGAGGAAGTGGAGGGCAATCCCGGTTACTACACCTCCAAGTTCTACCTCAAGCCGCACTACCAGCTCGAAGGCCTCACGGTCTCGCTGCGCCTGGTTGCCCGCCTGCCGTCCGGCAAGGCTGCCTGAGTCCTTCCCTAATTACGCGTCAAACGAGGAAAAGCGTTCATGGCTTTTGACATGCATCTCAAGTTCGGCCCCGGTCAGGTAAAGATCGAGGGCGCTTCCAACCACGCAAAGCACAAGGACCAGGTGCCGATCATCGCGTGGTCGTGGGGCGCCAGTAACTCGGGCAACCTGCATACCGGCGCGGGCTACGCGTCCGGCGGCAAGGCCAATGTGCAGGACATCACGATCACCAAGTTCGTCGACTCCTGCTCTAACGCGCTGCTTAACGCCGTGTGCACCGGTGCC
>NZ_JBFUJE010000689.1:0-1781 GCF_056401535.1 Luteibacter sp. P4_E6
GGCCCGAGGTGACCAGCTTGTCGCCGGACTGCACGTCGGCGGAGACGGGAATATTGGGCAGCACCAGCATGTCGCCGCCGCGCGACCCATAGGCCACGGTGCGCAGGCCGGTGCGCTCGATCGTCACGGGAATGGCGTGGTTCGGGTCGGTGATCAGCATGGCCACGGACGTGGTCGGCATCACTTCGACGATCTGGCCCATCACGCCGCGTGCGTCGATCACCACCTGGCCGGCCTGCACCTTGTCGCGCGCGCCGACGTTGAGCACGATCCGGTGACGGAAAGTGCCCAGGTCCACGCCGATGAGGCGCGCGAGCTGCACGTTGAGCGAGAGGCTGTGCTGGGTGTCCAGCAGTTCCTTGAGACGCTGGTTCTGCTCGGCCACCGACGCCATGCGATTGAGCTTGGCGTTGGCCAGCAGCAGATCTTCGCGCAGGCGCTGGTTCGTTTCGGTGAGGCGCTGGCGATCGGCGAACGCCACCGTCGCCGCCTGGAAACCCTGCGACGGCAGGCCGGCGATCCGGTAGATCGGTTCGACCACGATGGACAGCCCGTAACGGACGTTACCGAGCCAGCCGCCGCGGTGATCGAGCACCATGAGCACACAGGCGAGCGCGAGATAGACGATCAGGCGCAGGGTCCCCGCCACACCGGGCGCGAACAGCGGCGACTGATCGTCGCGATTGAGGGCCATGGCTCAGCGCGTTCCGGCCAGCGCGCCGTCGCGCGCGGCCATCATTCGAACGCGAAGAAGTCGCTGCCGTGCTGGTCGATCATCTCCAGCGCCTTGCCGCCACCACGGGCGACGCAGGTGAGCGGGTCATCGGCCACCTGCACGTGCAGGCCGGTTTCCTCGGAGATGAGACGATCCAGATCGCGCAGCAACGCGCCGCCACCGGTAAGTACGATGCCGCGCTCGGCCACGTCGGAGCAGAGCTCCGGCGGGGTCTGCTCCAGCGCAGCCTTGACCGCTGCCACGATGCCCGACAGCGGCTCGTGGAGGGCTTCCAGGACTTCGTTGGAGTTGATCGTGAACATGCGCGGCACGCCCTCGGCAAGGTTACGGCCGGAGATTTCCATCTCACGGACTTCGCTCTGCGGGAAGGCGCAGCCGACCTCGAGCTTGATCCGCTCGGCGGTGGATTCGCCGATCAGCGTGCCGTGGTTGCGGCGCACGTAGTTGATGATGGCTTCGTCGAAGCGATCGCCACCGACGCGGACCGACTGCGAGTACACGATGCCGTTCAGCGAGATGACCGCGACTTCGGAGGTACCACCGCCGATATCCAGGACCATCGAGCCGCGGGCCTCATGCACCGGAATACCGGCGCCGATGGCCGCTGCCATGGGCTCCTCGATCAGGAAGACGTCGCGGGCACCTGCGCCCTCGGCCGATTCCTTGATCGCGCGGCGCTCCACCTGGGTGGAGCCGCAAGGCACGCAGACCAGCACGCGCGGGCTCGGACGGAGCATGCGCGAACGGTGCACCTGCTTGATGAAGTGCTGCAGCATCGCTTCGGTCATCGTGAAGTCGGCGATGACGCCGTCCTTCATCGGGCGGACCGTGGCGATATTGCCGGGGGTGCGACCAAGCATGCGTTTGGCGTCACCACCGACGGCGGCAACGGTACGCGGGCCGCCCGGTCCACGATCCTGGCGGATCGCGACGACCGACGGTTCATTGAGGACGATTCCCTGGCCGCGCACATAAATGAGCGTGTTGGCCGTACCGAGATCGATGGAAATGTCGTTCGAAAAGAGACCGCGGAACTTCTTAAACA
>NZ_JBFUJE010000690.1:0-1760 GCF_056401535.1 Luteibacter sp. P4_E6
GTATTGAGCCATCTGTTCTTGTGCCTGGCGCAGTTCGTCGAGTGTTTGCCGGCGGAGGTCCTTGGTCGACAGGGCCAGTTCCTCCCGCGCGCCAACGATGGCTGAGCGTAGTTCTTGCGCACGGCTTCGTTGGCCGGCTAGGTCCCGCTCTGCATTGATGCGCTCTTGCTTGCGGACGAGGTATTCCTGGCGCGGCACATATTTCTTGTCGAGCAACGCCTCATAGTCGGCCACACGCGTTTGCGAGATGGCGAGGAACTCCTCGAGTGGGCCAATCGCCGACTCGACCGTGCGGAGCTCGGCGGCCTTTTGCTCGACCATCGCCTCGAGGCCCTGCTTTCGCGCCCGGAAGGCCGCCCACTGACTGGACGCGAGGTCTCGCATTGCTTCGAAGCGGCCCGCTGGATACGTTCCATCATTGCCCAGCGCAGGGAGCCTACCGCTATCAATGGCACTTGCCATTGCGCTGCTGCGAGCCGCATTCAGGCGAGCGCTGAGGAAGGCGTCCCGGGCCTTGTCGACGTCCGCGGTCGTCGCCGTCCCGTCGAGTTCGACAAGGAGCTCGCCTTGTCTGACGTGTTGGCCATCGTCGACCAAGATACGCCGGACCACCGCTGTCTCAGGCGGCTGGACCACACGCGTGCGCCCTGTCGTGACTGTCTTGCCAGCCCCGACGGCGACGACGTCGAGTTTTCCGAGACAGGCCCATGCGAGAGCCACGACGAAGAGCGCCATGATGATTCTCATGCTCCACCGTGGGGCCGGGGAGAGAGGCGCGTCCGTCAATTCAAGGTGGGCCGGCAGGAACGCCAATTCATCGGTGGTCCTTTGCGCTGGCACCATGGCGTGGCGGTCGGCCCAAGCGGCCTTGGAGATATCGCAGTACCGGACGAACACCGCAACGATTGCATCGATTCTGGCACCCATGGGTCAGCCCTGCTGGAGTCGATGGAGCTGACGGAAATGGCCGTCGTCGATCGCAAGCAGCTCAGCGGGTGCGCCGGACTCGACGATACGGCCCTTATCAACCACGACAATGCGGTTCGCCTGGCGAACGGTCGAGAGACGATGGGCAATGATGATCACGGTACGGTCGCGGCAAATGGCGCGCATGTTGTCCATGACGGCCCTTTCGGACTCGTAGTCCAAGGCGCTGGTCGCCTCGTCGAAGATGAGGATGCGGGGGTCAAGGACCAGGGCCCGCGCAATGGCCACGCGCTGACGCTGACCGCCAGACAGGCTGGCACCGTGCTCGCCGACGATAGTGTCGTAGCCTTGGGGAAGGTCGACGATGAAGTCGTGAGCGCCGGCGAGCTTTGCGGCCTCAATGACCCGTTCCATGGCCATGCCCGGGTCGCCAAGGGCGATGTTTTCGCGAACAGTGCGGTTGAAGAGGAAGTTCTCCTGGAGAACGACGCCGAGCTGACGGCGAAGCCAGGCGGGGTCGACCAGTGCGAGGTCGTGCCCATCGACCAGCACGCGGCCGCGCTCAGGAACATACAGGCGCTGGACGAGCTTGGTCAGGGTGCTCTTGCCCGATCCAGAGCGCCCGACAATGCCGATGACCTCGCCGGGCTGCACGTCAAGATCGATATCGGAAAGGACCTCTGGGGTATCGGGCCGGTAGCGAAAGCCGATCTTCTCGAACGTGACCCTGCCCTTGATGGGCGGCAGGGCCATGCCGCTGTTTTCGCCCGGCTCGGCGCGGGTGTTGAAGATGTCGCCGAGGCGCTCGACGGAAATGCCAACCTGTTGGAAGT
>NZ_JBFUJE010000691.1:0-1755 GCF_056401535.1 Luteibacter sp. P4_E6
GATCATCCGCGCGGCAATGCGGCTTTCATTCGTGAGCACTTGCTCCATCGCCTCCGGAATACCGTGCCCACGGATGGCTCGTGAACCCCAACGCGCCATCAGCCCCACGATGAGGCCGCCGATCACGGGAATGACAATCACCCATGCGCCGCGCTGGTGGGTCGCCGGGCTGATCCACATCGTGCTCCAGTGTCCGAAGAACGCGAGTTGCGTGACCAACGCGATCAGCCGGGTCAAGCCGAACGYGATGAACGCGACGACAGTGGCAAGCGACATGGCTAGCAATGTCGACGCGACTATCCGCCGTCGAATGCGCGGCAAGCGGCTTGGCATGTGGGCTTGCGCGAGGGCAGGGTCCAAAGCCGGGGCGAGCGGAAGCGCCGCCCGATCATGGGGCGGATGCAGCGGATCAGTCATGAGGGCAATGCCAGACAGCGGGTTCGGCGAAAGGCTACGCGGAATGGAGCTCAGTAGCTGGCTGGCAGATGAATGACTGTCGCGAGGTTACCGCGAGCCAATGCCTTTGAGGATCAGATCGATCCCGGTAAGAAAATCTGCCCGGTCGTCGTGATCGGGCAACTGGTTCGCGATGCTGCAAGCGAAGGGATACTCCGCCGGATCGAGTTCGGACCATGTATTCGCCACGGACGCGAGAAAATCGGCTCGATTGAGGCCTTCTACCTTGGCAAATTGCGCGTTGGCCGCGTTCTGGCCACCCACGCCGAGGATGTAGCTCAACAACGCCGATACGGTTGTCCACTCGAGTTCGCGCGGAACACCCAGATGACGAAGCTGCTGGCCGATGCGTTCAAGGATACGTACCGCCGGTAACTGTCCTGGCGCATGAGCGAGTGCCGAGCCAACCCATGGATGGGCGTCGATCGCGTCGAACATGCCCAGCGCAATGGCGCGGAGGGTTGCCTCCGGCGTCGCGTCGGCAAGTGGTGCGTTCATCGCGCGGGCGACGATCGCGTCGCATGCCGCGGTAAGCAGTTCGGTTTTGGTGGCGACGTGCCAGTAGATCGCACCGGGGCCGGTGGCCAGCTTGAGGCAGAGGGCGCGGAAGGTGAGGCCGCTTTCTCCGGCTTCGTCCAGGAGGGCGATCGATGCTTCGATGATCCGCTCTCGTGAGAGTGAATCTTCCCGCCTTTGGCTGCCCGGTGATTTTTTGGCCATTCCTCATATTGACATGATTGGAACGCCGTTCCAATATTGTGGAACGACGTTCCAGTTAATAGGCAAGCCAGGAAACAGCATGCATATCCCCATTGCGATCGTGGGTGCCGGCCTGGGCGGCCTGACACTGGCCCGGGTACTCCACGTGCACGGCATTGAGGCGACCGTCTTCGAAGCGGAAGCCTCGCCAGACGCACGGGCGCAAGGCGGGATGCTCGATATTCATGAGGAGAATGGACAGGTTGCGCTCAAGGCAGCGGGACTCTTCGACGAGTTCATTGCGCTCGTTCATGAGGGAGGGCAGGCCACCCGTGTCGTGGACAAGGATGGCAAGGTCCTGTTCGACCAGCCGGACGACGGGACGGGTGGACGACCCGAGGTGCCCAGGGGCGGGCTGCGGCGGATACTCATCGAATCCCTTCCTGCTGAGACCATACGCTGGGGGCACAAACTTGCAGCCGTCCGTTCGCTCGGTGGAGGCTGTCATGCGCTGACGTTTACCGATGGCTCGATGGCGACGACAAGCCTTCTGATCGGTGCGGACGGCGCATGGTCGAAGGTGCGCCCTCTGCTCTCTGA
>NZ_JBFUJE010000692.1:0-1752 GCF_056401535.1 Luteibacter sp. P4_E6
ACAATACGGTGCTCGGCCCGTCGCTTGGCGGCCTGCGCATGTGGCCGTACAAGACCGAGCAGGATGCGGTCAACGACGTGCTCCGCCTGTCGCGCGGCATGACCTACAAGAATGCGGTGGCCGGCCTGAACCTGGGTGGCGGCAAGGCCGTGATCATCGGCGATCCCTCCAAGGACAAGTCCGAAGCGCTGTTCCGCGCCTTCGGCCGTTTCGTCAATTCGCTCAACGGCCGTTACATCACGGCTGAAGACGTCGGTATCGACGTCAACGACATGGAATACGTCTACCGTGAAACCGAGTACGTCACCGGCGTGCACCAGGTCCACGGCGGTTCGGGCGATCCCTCGCCGTTCACCGCGTTCGGTACGCTGCAGGGTCTGATGGCCGCGCTGCAGACCAAGTACGGCAACGAAGACGTGGGCAAGTACAGCTACGCCGTGCAGGGCTGCGGCCACGTGGGCAGCGAGTTCATCAAGCTACTTCGCGAGCAGGGCGCCAAGGTGTTCGTCACCGACATCAACAAGGACGCTGTCCAGCGCTGCGTCGACGAACTCGGCTGCGAAGCCGTCGGCCTCGACGAAATCTACGACGTCGATGCCGACGTCTACAGCCCCTGCGCCCTGGGCGGCACGATCAACGAGCAGACCATCGATCGCATCAAGGCGAAGATCATCTGCGGTGCGGCCAACAACCAGCTGGCCACCGACGCGATCGGCGACGAACTCGCCCGCCGCGGCGTGATCTACGCACCGGACTATGCCGTCAACGCCGGCGGCGTGATGAACGTCTCGCTGGAAATCGACGGCTACAACCGCGAGCGCGCCATGCGCATGATGCGCACGATCTACTACAACGTCGGTCGCATCTTCGAGATCTCCGCCCGCGACAACATCCCGACCTACAAGGCCGCGGATCGCATGGCGGAAGAGCGTATCAGCGCGATCGGCAAGATCCGCCTGCCGCACATGGGCAACGGCGCGCCGCGCTTCCAGGGTCGTATGCGCGGGCAGTAATCGCTACGCGTAATAGGCACCGAGAAAGCCGCCGGGGTGATCCGGCGGCTTTTTCCGTTGTGGGACTACGACCTTAGGCTGATCGCATCGCCACGAGAATCGCGCCAACGTTTCGCACAGCAGAGGAACAACGCGATCACTGAGGATGGAACCCATGACATCACGCCAAGATGCCGCCACCGGCGGCCGGAGCGACGCCGACCTGGACCCTGCTTTCGGCGAAAAAGGCAAGGCCGTCGTGCCCTTCCCCCAAGGCTATGACGCCGCAGACCTCTGGGACATGCTTGTGCGGCCTGACGGCTCAATCTTCGTCGCGCTGGGTTGCGGAAAGTTCACCCAAAACCTTGGCATGGCCAAGCTAACTCCCGATGGGCAAATCGACCAGGCATTCGGCAACAACGGCTTTCAGATCGACCCGGAGAGAAACGGAATCTCTTTCATCAACCTCAAGTTACTGCCCGATAACCGCATGTTGGCCCGCTACAGGACGGGCTACGACGGTATTCGAACCGTTATGCGATTGACCGATCGCGTCATGATCGATGCCTCATTTGCCGACCTGGGCGTTCTGCCGCTCGAGTTCAATGGTTACCAGTTGCTCGATGTCGACATGATTCCCCTGGAAGACGGCGGCCTCGTCCTCGTCGGCGCGGCGCGGCGCGATGGCCTCGTCCAGGGCGCAATGATGGTGCGTCTGGACAAGATGGGGCAGCTCGACCCTGCACTCGGTGGGGACGGC
>NZ_JBFUJE010000693.1:0-1751 GCF_056401535.1 Luteibacter sp. P4_E6
GGCGTGATGTATGTGCTCGACGAACCGTCCATCGGTCTGCACCAGCGCGACAACGAACGCCTGCTTGGCACCCTCACCCGCCTGCGCGACCTCGGCAATACGGTGATCGTGGTCGAGCACGACGAGGACGCCATCCGTGCGGCCGACCATATCCTCGACATCGGGCCCGGCGCGGGCGTGCATGGCGGCGAGATCGTGGGTCAAGGGTCGCTGGAAGACATCCTCGCCTCGCCGCGCTCGGTCACGGCGCAGTACCTGACCGGTGAGCGCGGCATCCGCGTGCCGAAGAAGCGCCGCCTGCCGCGTGACGACCAGTGGATCGAACTCAAGGGCGCCACCGGCAATAACCTCAAGGACGTTGACGTTCGTATTCCGGTCGGCACGTTCACCTGCGTCACGGGCGTGTCCGGTTCGGGCAAGTCCACGCTGATCAACGACACCTTCTATCGCCTTGCCGCGATGGAACTCAACGGCGCGGGCGAGCAGCCGGCCCCGTATGAGTCGATCGAAGGGCTCGAGCTGTTCGACAAGGTGGTCGATATCGACCAGTCGCCGATCGGCCGCACGCCGCGTTCCAATCCGGCCACCTACACCGGCCTGTTCACGCCGTTGCGCGAGCTGTATGCGCAGGTGCCTGAGTCGCGCCAGCGCGGCTACTCGGCGGGCCGTTTCAGCTTCAACGTACGCGGTGGCCGCTGCGAAGCCTGCGAAGGCGACGGCATGATCAAGGTGGAAATGCACTTCCTGCCGGACGTGTACGTACCCTGCGATGTCTGCCACGGCAAACGCTATAACCGCGAGACACTCGAGGTCCTCTACAAGGGTCACACCATCGCCGACGTGCTGGACATGACGGTGGAAGACGCGTTCAAGCTGTTCGAGCCGGTGCCGGTGATCGCGCGCAAACTGGAGACCCTCCGAGCCGTGGGCCTGGATTACATCAAGCTCGGCCAGAGCGCGACCACGCTCTCCGGCGGCGAAGCACAGCGCGTGAAGCTGTCGAAGGAGCTATCCAAGCGCGACACGGGTAGCACGCTCTACATCCTCGACGAGCCGACGACGGGCCTGCATTTCCACGATATCGAGCAGCTCCTCGACGTGCTGCACAAGCTGGTCGAACACGGCAACACCGTGGTCGTCATCGAGCACAACCTCGACGTGATCAAGACGGCCGACTGGCTGATCGATCTCGGCCCCGAGGGCGGATCGGGTGGCGGGCGCATTCTAATCAGCGGCACGCCTGAAACCGTGGCGGCGACGAAGGAGTCGCATACCGGTCGGTTCTTGAAATCGCATCTCGCGCCCGTTGCAGCACCGGCAGCGAAGGCGACTGCAAAGCCTGCCGCCAAGTCGGCCGCCACGAAGGCGCCAGCTAAAGCATCAGCGAAGGCCTCGACCCCGGCTCCGGCAAAGAAACCCGCCCCCAGCAAATCCACCGCGAAGACGGCTCCTGCCGCGAAGAAGAAACGAACCGCATGAGTACCGACGCTTCGAACACGCCGATCCCCTTGTTCATTACGCCGATGGATGTTCGTTGGCAGGACATGGACGCGTACAACCACGTCAACAACGCCAACTACCTGGTCTATCTGCAGGAAGCACGCCTGAAGTGGCTGCAAATGCTGCCCGGCCAGTGGTACAGCGAGGAAGGCGCACCGGTGRTGGCGCACAGCGAGATCAACTACCGTCTGCCGATCGAATGGCCGGCGGACATCCAGATCGAACTGTTTTCCAACCGCATCGGCAACAGC
>NZ_JBFUJE010000694.1:0-1749 GCF_056401535.1 Luteibacter sp. P4_E6
GGACAGCAGGCGGTGAAAGTACCGGCAGTGACGATCTGTCCAGTCCATCATGGGGGCGACGGTGAGGCGGAAGGCTGAGGGGGGAGTGGGTTGCATGGCGGCATTTTAGCCGGTTCGGGGAATTGCCATCGGACGACACGGGATCGCGCGTTGACACCTACCGAGTCGGACACATAAGGAACCAGTAGCGTAACGCCGGACCGAAAGCGCGTATGCGTCACATGTTCATCCATCGACTCGTTCTCGCAGGAACATCAGCAGCAAGACAAAGGGCCCCACGACCGCGCAACCGAATAGGGTCAACCATCCCAGATTTCCCCACCATGCGCTCATGCTCCCTCCTATGCTCACTGATGGGTAATCTCGGAGATAGGTCACCTCGACCGGGGCTCCATTCCACGTGTCACTGCAACTGTCTGGAAGTATTTTTGCGTGTCCCCGGCCGACATACACATTGCCACTTACTTCGAACCGGTAGTCGAACGTCGGTGTCTTCCCTGCGCACTGCGTAGCCGTGACGATACCCACGGCGGGTACCGGATCAAATAGGACGGGATGCACGTCAACCAGCCAGAGCACCAGGAGCGCCAGAGGCACCCCGATCAGTACGTAACCCGTGCGCTTGCGATTGCCCACGACAAACTGCCAGTAGGCTGCAATGAATCCCTTAAGTGCCATCACGGCAACCCAAGTTGCCGTCCATGCCACACCTGTTTGGCGCCCGATCGACCTTCAACCGTGACCTTTACGTTGAAGCAAGACCGGGCGTCCGGATCCGACGGGAGACGAACACCGACGACGTCGTTCCACTTCGAAATATCAACGGCGGACGCGCCAAGCCTGGGCTCAGCGTTGAGCGTGTTAATCGACGGAATGTCGTACCCCATGCCAATGTCGTAGAGCTCGGGGACGTTTTGCAGTGCCGATATCGAGCCGCACGAAACCTCGACGGTTATCTTGTCGATCACCCCCAGCCGCTTTGCTTCGTTTGTCGGAAGATGCAGGAAATTACACGCGGACTTGCACTACCGAAGCGCAGGTGCTCCCGCAGATAAACATGGACAGCAGAGCCGTCCAGAATCGTGACCTCATCGGATACCGCCCCCATTCTGTTCCGGGCCGAATAACAAGAAATTGTCCGGCCTATTGCTCATTCTTGAAGCTGACGGGGCGGGTCCAGAGCCCAGGCCATGATAATCAGACCGACGACAGCGGGAACCAGCCACAGCAGGATACTGGCCAGGCTCGGTGTGGCAGGCTCCAGTTCCATGGCGCTAAAGGGATTGATCGCCCCGATGGGAAGCATGATGGCGACAAGCAGGCAAAGCCAAGCGGCAATGYGGCGCGCCAGTCGATGCATGCATAGCAGACCGACGCCGAGAGGGCCCAACACGGCGCAGATGAATGCGGTCACGAGCGGTGCGCCATTCGCCCTGAAGGCATCTAGGCAGGCGCCGAGTACTCGCCACAGGCATGTGGCGCCAGCCAGATACGCCACCGCGCGTCGCAAGATATCGGTCGGTGTCATAGCGGTATCAACTCGATCTCCGAGTCCATGACATCTGCGACCCAGCGAACACTTCTGTCGTCGTTGAAACAGACAACGATGCCCATCGACTCGCCGTTTGGCCCGGTGAACCCATGGTCAAGCTCGACGATGTCACCCACGGCGGGGCGGCTGCTGCCATCACCCGCCCTCATATCGACGCGCTGCACGGGAATCTCGGCGATCAGGCGGGCCTTCAGGGG
>NZ_JBFUJE010000695.1:0-1742 GCF_056401535.1 Luteibacter sp. P4_E6
CTTCTGTGCAGGGCAATAGCGACAGGCGTACAATGCGAACAGTTCTTATTTGAGTATGCCCCGTTGCGCCTCTCAGAAGCACCGAAAGGTGCAAATGCCGTGGTCCAGACCGTTACAGATGCTCACCCTGCCGATCCGATCGCCCAGCGCCTGCGCGATCTCGGCTTTGTGTCGGGCGAACCGGTCCGCCTGGTCGCCCGAGGCCCGCTCGGTGGCGATCCCCTCCTGATCCAGATCGGTTCGACGCGGTTCGCGCTGCGCAAGACCGAAGCGGCTCGGGTGGATGTATCCGTGGACGGCACCGCATGAGCGCGGCATCCATGCGCATCGCCCTGGTCGGCAACCCGAACTGCGGCAAGACCGCTCTGTTCAACCAGCTCACCGGCGGACGCCAGAAGGTTGCCAACTACGCCGGCGTCACCGTCGAGCGCAAGGAAGGCCGTTTCATCGCGCCCTCCGGACGCACGCTGCACGTGCTCGACCTGCCGGGTGCCTACAGTTTCGATGCGACCAGCCCCGACGAAGCGATCACCCGCGACGTCTGCCACGGTCGTTATCCGGGCGAAGCCGCGCCGGATCTGATCGTTTGCGTGGCAGACGCGACCAACCTCCGCCTGCACCTGCGCTTCGTGCTTGAAGTGCGTCGTCTCGGCCGCCCGGTCGTGCTCGCGCTCAACATGATGGATGCCGCGCGTCGTCGCGGCATGGTCATCGATGTCGAAGGGCTTTCGCGCCGGCTCGGCGTGCCCGTGGTCGAGACCATTGCGATCAAGCGTGGCGGCGCTCAGGCGCTGATCGAGCGTATCGACGCCTCCATCCCCACGATCGTTCCTACTGCCTTCGACAACGCCAGCATCGAACAGCTGCATGCCGAGGTGCGTTCGATCCTGGCCGAGACGGTGACGTTGCCGCGTGATACCGCGGCCATCGACGACGCCATCGATCGCTGGGCGTTGCATCCGGTATTCGGCCTGTTGATCCTCGCCACGCTGATGTTCTTCATCTTCCAGGCGGTGTTCTCGTGGGCGCAACCGGTGATGGACGGTATCCAGGCCGGTATCACCGGCCTCGGCGCCTGGGTGACAGGGTTCCTTCCCGGTGACAGCGCGTTGCACAGCCTGCTCAACGACGGCGTGTTCGCCGGCCTCGGCGCCGTGCTCGTCTTCCTGCCGCAGATCCTGATCCTCTTCCTGTTCATCCTCGTGCTCGAAGAATCCGGCTACCTGCCGCGCGCCGCATTCCTGCTCGACAAGATGATGTTTCGCGTGGGCCTGACGGGCAGGGCGTTCATCCCCTTGCTCTCGAGCTTCGCCTGCGCGATCCCCGGCATCATGGCCACGCGTAGCATCCAGGATCCACGCGACCGCCTCACCACGATCCTCGTCGCACCGCTGATGACGTGCTCGGCGCGCCTTCCCGTGTACACGCTGTTGATTGCCGCCTTCATTCCCGATCGCGCGGTGTGGGGCGTGTTCAACCTGCAGGGCGTCGTGCTGTTCGCGCTGTATTTCGCGGGCATCTTCAGTGCGCTTGGCGTGGCCTTCGTGATGAAGCGCCTGCGCAAGGACAAGAGCGAGCACGCGCTGATCATGGAGCTGCCCTCGTACCGCCTGCCCAACGTGCGCGATATCGCGCTGGGTCTGTGGGAGCGCGCGCTGATCTTCCTCAAGCGCGTCGGCGGCATCATCCTCGCGCTGACCGTGTTGCTATGGTTCCTGTCCACGTTCCCGGGTGCGCCGGAA
>NZ_JBFUJE010000696.1:0-1740 GCF_056401535.1 Luteibacter sp. P4_E6
ACACGATTGTTTGCCCTGCGCGCGCTCCAGGCCCGCCAGGCCGTCGACCTCGGCGCGGAAGAAACGCCCGTGCTCGACGCATGGATCGACGTGCAGCTGACCTGGGCGGGCTGGTTGCTCGGTGGTGGCGCGTCCGCGCGACAGGCCGAAGCCGAAGCCCTGTGCGATCGTCTCGCGGCCATCGGGCCGGAGGCGATGACGCGCGCCCCGCGTCGGCGAGCGGAGGTCTTCCTCCAGCGAGCGGAAGGCGCGAAAGGCGCGGCACGCCTCGCCAGCCTGGACCGCGCGCAGGCCCTGCTCGAAGAAGCTCACACGCGCGACGGCGAGGCCGAAACCGCGCTCCTGCTCGCGCGCTGTGCGCGACTGCGCGCCATGGCGCTACCACCCGCCGATGCCGTCGACGCCTGCACGCTGGCGCTCACCCACGCCTTTCTCGCCGAGCAACATCCCGCCTGGCGAATGGACGCGCTCGAATGTCGCCTCGCTATCCAGCTGACCTACGAATCGTTACCTGGCCGCGCTATCCAGGGCGAAGTTGCCGCATCGCTGGGACGCGAACTCGCATCCATGGAGGCCGATTCCGTCGGTGCACGCACCGCCATGGCGGCGACGCGCCTGCGCGAAGGCGATTTCGCCGGCGCCAGCGCACTGTGCGAGGCAGCATGGCGCAGCGGTGGTGGCGACAGCCATCTGCTCAACCTCTGGCGCGACACGTGTCGCGGCTGGACCCAGACAGCCGACACCACCGGCCATGACCGCCATGCGCTCGCCCAGGCCGTGCGCCAGCTGGCGATCGCACGCGCCACTCTCTAGAACAGGAAGGCACTACACCCATGAATTCCCCGCATCCCCCCAACGGCGCGTCTTCCCCGTTCTGGACCACGCGCTATGGCATTACCGCGGCAGTCGCCACCGACAACGTCGTCGCGCGTTCACTCCAGCTCTATGGCGAATGGGCCGAGCACGAGACCAACCTGCTCAGCGGGCTCATCGAAGAGGGGCAGACCATCCTCGAGTTCGGCGGCGATTTCGCTGCACATGCGCTGTGGATGGCTCACGCCGTCGGTCCCCTTGGACAGGTGCATGTCGTGGAACCGCGCCGCATACGATTCCAACAGCTGTGCGCGAACGTGGCGCTCAACCAGCTCGACAATGTTTTCACGCATCCGGCCTGGCTGGGTCGCAGCACGGGGCTGCACTCGTTTGGCGCGAAAGAGTCCGTTCGCGCGATCACGATCGACAGCCTGCAACTGGAATCGGTACACCTGATGAAGTTCAACCTCGCCGACACGCTCGTGGACGCGCTTGCCGGAGCCACGGAGACCCTGCGCGAGCACCGTCCCCTGCTCTACGTACGCCTGTCCGGGATGGACCAGGCGGCGGCGGAAATCGCGTCGATCAAGGCCCTCGGTTACCGTGTGTGGTCGCACGTACCCTATCTGTACAACAGCGATAACCACGCCGGCATCGAAAACAACATCTTCCCCGGCATCGTCCACCAGAACGCGATCGCCGCTCCGGCGGACGGCCACTTCGAGTTCGGCGACAGGCTCGAGCTCTGAATCGGGCCCAACAAAAAGCCCCGCAATGCGGGGCTTTTCATCTCACGCTGGAAAGGCAATTAAGCCTTCTTGCGCGGGGCCGCCTTCTTGGCGGCAGCGGCGGCCGGCTTGGCAGCAGCCGGCTTTGCAACGGCTGCACCGGTGACGACGTCAACGTGCGGACGAGCGTTGCCATAGC
>NZ_JBFUJE010000697.1:0-1739 GCF_056401535.1 Luteibacter sp. P4_E6
AGCTTATCCGGGACTATTCGAAACCCGATTACAGTGGCCCGGTGCACTACGAGGCACAGGCCAACGACATCTACAAGGTCGCAGCTGCAGAAGGCCAGGACCTGCACGGCAAGAAGGTCAAGGACATGACAGCGGCCGAAACGAGTGCCCTGCTCGACGGCATCGCCCACTTTGAGTCATGGAAAGCCGGGACCGTCACGCCAACGCCCGTGATGTCGGAAGAACAAGTGGCTGCTCTGAAGGCCTCTCATCCGACCCACCACGCCGCACCCGCTCATGCAGCTTCAGGCCACGCCCACCCTGGTGTCTTGCGGGAAAAAGACCATGGTGCCGCCGTCGGCGCACTCCAGTCAGACCTTGCCGCCCTCGGCATCACGGCACGAGACGGCAGTGCCATCCATGCCGACCAGCACTTTGGCCCGCATACCAAAGAAGCTGTGGAAGCCTTCCAGACGGCGCACGGGCTCAAACCCGACGGGGTGGCAGGACCGGCAACGATGGCGGCCATCGGCGAGGCAAGGGGGCATGGACAGGCGACCACCCAAAGTGTCCCCACACTGCTCGATGTCCGCCATCCGGCCCACGGGATTTATGAGCAGGCCCACACCTGTGTGGCCCGCATTGACCAGGAGCAGGGCCGCGCGCCGGGACCGCACACACAGAACTTCGCCGGCTCCCTGACTTCAGCCGCCACGGCTGCGGGCTTCAGCCGCATTGACCATGTGGCGTTATCGGACGACGCCAACCGGGGCTATGCCATCCAGGGTGAGCTCAACTCCCCGTTCAAGAAGTTCGTGGAAGTCGACGTCATGCAGGCTGTCCAGACACCGCTGGCACAAAGCAGCCATGAAGCGGCAGCCAACGTGCAAAACAACACCCAGCAACAACAGCAGACACAGACCCAGCATCAGGTCCAGCAGCAAGTGGCGCCAGACGTCCAGCAAGCAGCCGGACCTTCGATGACAAGGTGAGAAGACGGGCGGGGCCGGCATCGCTGGTCCTGCCTTTCACCTAGGACGGTCAAGGTGGACCATGAGGGGCAATCTGCCGCAGCGGCCTTGCCCGAAAAACAGATGGCGACAGCATGGCGCAATGTCCAGCCGTCGCACATTCACCACTCAGAAACCGCGCTCCTTGTGGCGTGGGAATCTCCTCCTGGCGATGGCGATATTCATCATTGTCTTCGGCGCAATCGGTCTCACTTGCGCCCTGGTTTTTGGCTGACTTCAAACCGCGCACTGACCTTTGTGGAACAGGAAAGTCATCTTCCCGGACATTCCCCGAGCAGCCGCGCGGCAACCATAACGAGATAGCTCAACAGCGGCGCCCACTCGTCATGGTATTGCGCTTGCCGGAGACGAACGAGATAGCCGCACTGTGACATGGCCGACAGTTCATAGATGGGCAGGTAGGCGGGATCTGTGCGGTGGCGGTTGAGCGTCCAGTGGAACAGCAGCCGCCCGACCCGCCCGTTTCCGTCCATGAACGGGTGCAGGTTCATCAACGCCGTCATGGCGACCACAGCGGCAAAACCCGGACTCTGGTCAACGTGACCGGCCCAATGGTTCCACACGGCTTCCAGCTGGCCGGGGATGGCGCCTGGCGGCGGATAGACGATGCCCTCGCCTCTCCTGTCCGGCGCGGACCCCACGGCAGTGGTGCGAAAACCCGTGCTGCCTGGCATCAACGTCTGGTGCATCTGCAGCAGGAGGCGGACAAATCCCGCCGCCCCTTCTCCC
>NZ_JBFUJE010000698.1:0-1737 GCF_056401535.1 Luteibacter sp. P4_E6
CTGTTAAGACGTAAGACGAGTGAAGATAAGAAACCAAGCAGCACCATCCCCCAAGAAGCGCCGCACCGGAAGCGCACCGCCCGGGTTCGGGCGCGTATCCAGGTTGTCGGGGCTCAATCTTGCTCGTGTTCGCAGAGGCTGCGATGCTGGGTAGGTCAGCTTTCGCGGCGTAGCAGACCATGTACGGACACGTATAACCCAGAAGCCAAAGGAGGGTGCGGGCAGATGGTCACGTCAGTCGAATGTTTGAACTGCGGAACACCGCATGGGGTCGATGTGCTTCTCGATAGTTGCGCAATCTCATCAACAGAGGCCTCGGTATTACACTTTTCGTGCCCTAAATGCTCGGCGGAATGTCCAATTGCAGTGCAGGAAGACCGGGTTGCTTGGGCTCGCGAGCTGCCCATCGAATCATGGCTTCCTGTTCCGGGCCTGGAAGTGCGCGCGTTCTCTGGCTTTGTTCACGTCTGGTACGCAGGCCGACACTGGGCTATTGCAGACCGTCATATGATCGACACGCATTAGGTCTGCTTCTGACCCGAAGTGGACTTGGGCGCGTCGGTTTGAGCGGCTTACCTTGTCAGGATTTCTACACGTTTGGATGGGTTCTGAGGAGCTTGGTCAATGAAGTGTCTCGCGTTTCTATTGCTCGCGTTCGTTTCCTTTGCTGCTGCGGGTAGGCCTTCCAACTTCTTTGCGGGCGATCTCAAACCCGCGGCGAGCGAATACGCGCGTGCTGCTGGCCTTGCACCGTTAAGGTCGACAACAGGCTTTGAGCTCCGCGTCTGGACCCGCGACTACATGTCCGGCAGGGTCGCTGGATTTATTGTGTCTAACGGCAAGCAACGCTCATTCGCAAGCGAATCAACTCATCATCAAGGAACCTTGGTCGTCAAAACGGCCGGTTTAGAAGTCGAGAAACCGGTGTTCGATCTGGCCGGCCTGAAGAAGCTCATTGAGGTGTTGAAGGCTTACAACGGAAAAGCTGCGTCGTGCGGTGTTATGGATGGCGAATCGGACCTGGTGGACGCGGTTGTGCAAGGTCAGGTTGTTACCGTCGAAGTCGACAACCCAAGACTGTGTTCCGACAAGGCGTCCAGGACGGTGGCTGCAGTTCTCGATGCGCTTCGGCACTGAAATGAGCAAACGCTCAGGCTGCTTTTGCCACCCATCGTCAAAGGCCGAGTTTCAAGAGGATCTGATCGTGGTTGGAAGAGAATCGCCCGATTTCATCGCTGAAATTTAACTTCTTCCTACCGAAGCAGGGGGGCGCAAGATCGCGTTGCCCCGTGGCGAGTGGCGCACCGTGCTGGGTATAGATGGTGAACACTGGTCTGCGATACTTAGGTTCGAGGAGGCGCCAGCTCCTGGGGCGACCTTCGAAGCGAACGTATGGCTACTAATGGGCGACATAGCGCTTCCAATGTTCGAAGCGGGCAAGATGTTCGAGGTTTGGGAGGGCGGCACGAAGGCATGGGGGCGCGTGAAACGAGTGACGGCGCGCTCCGCTTAGAATTCGCTTGCACAAAGATGTCCGCTRTCGACCCAAAGCGGCCTTAGTGCAGGCCGGGCATAGGATCAGTCAGGGGGTTCCCGTGTACGTAAATCGAGTCTCTGTCACAAGTACGAAGCCGGACAAATGCAGCAGGGAATCCGGCGTGGATCTGCTTGTAACGATGCTCGCGGCATACCGTATGAATGGACAGATCTGTGGACGCGAATGGCCGATCGTAGCTG
>NZ_JBFUJE010000699.1:0-1725 GCF_056401535.1 Luteibacter sp. P4_E6
GCTCGAGACCATGCTTGATGGCGTTCTCGACCAGGGTCTGCAGCATCATCGAAGGCATCGGCAGCATCGCGATGGCGTCGGCCACCTCGGTATGCACGGTGAGGCGCTCGCCCATGCGCAGCTTCATGATCTCGAGCCATGCCGTGGAGCGTTCGAGCTCCTGGCCGAGGGTCGACAGCGATCCGTCCGTACGCGGCAGCGAGCGGCGCAGGTAGTCGATCAGGTGCCCCAGCATGCGGTCGGCCCGAGCGGGGTCCGTGCGAACCAGTTCCTGTGCGCTGGCCAGCGTGTTGTAGAGGAAGTGCGGCTCTACCTGCGCCTGCAGAAGGCCGAGCTGTGCCGCCGTGAGCTCTTTTTCCATCGTCGTCTGCCGCACGTCGGCGCGCTCGCGGTTGCGCCGTTCGGCCAGGCGCTGGGTCATTGCACGAACCAGGGTTTCGACGTGCTCCAATGACGCACCGCCATCGGGATTGAACCAGTCGACCCAGGCACTGCTGTCCGGCTCGCAGACGAACATGACGCTACTCGATCCGTCGGCTGGCGTAATCGTGGCGGAGATGCGCGTGCTGCGTTCGAAAGTGCCGTGCTGCAACGAGCGGCGGCGTTGCGGCATCGCGCCGGACAGCAGGCGAACCATCGCGTGGATCTGCAGGCCACCTCGCGTACCGTTGATGTCCTGCACGTTCGGYAGTTCGCGGATCACCGCATCGACGATGCCGAAGGCCTCGTYGGCACCGTAGGGTACTTCGACCCGACGCCGCTGCCGGTTGGACAAGGTCTCCCCGTCGACGCGTCCGGCAATGGTGCGAACGCGATACAGATGCGTCACGCCCCGCCCCAGTGCGATGAGCAGGCCGACGAACCAGGCCAGCGTGACGAACCAGGGCAGATCGCCGTGGTGCCAGTCGAACATGCCGAACAACACAAGCAGCATGCACCAGGCCGCGAACCACGCTATGACGATACGACCGAGGAATTTGAGGCTGGCCATCGCAATGGCTCCGATGCTGGATTGCCGGGGAGCATACGATGGCGCGGAGCCGTCCTTCGACGCGTTTCCGACGAAACGCCGGATTCCCCGACGAAACCCCCTTCCGCGCCGCAGCATGACCTCGCCGCCTCGATAGTCCATGCTCGGGCGGTTGGCTCTAGCGGTGGGGACCGCGAGCCACGACAAAGACAAAGGGGTTAACGCATGGCCTTGTTGCTCGTCGTTTTCGCTGTCGTTGTTCTAGCGATCTATCTCGGTATCAATATGCTGCCGAAGAATCATCCCGCCAACTGGCTGCTCGGCATCGTCGGTGGCGCCTGCCTCGTGCTCGCCTGGTACGCCATTTTCAGACCGATGATGATCGCCACGGGTGGTTCCGACCCGTCACTGATCACACTCGGCCTGCATGCGGCCGGCATCGTTTCCTGCGTCCTGGGCATCGTCTGCCTGGGCGTGTGCGTGTGGCGCGACCCGGCACGCTTCTGGATGCTTTCGATCGTTTTCATCGGCGTGATCGGCGCCACGCAGGTCACCGCGCTCGGCTGAGCGCGACCATTCCTCCGCCTCAGGGTCGGCGGTCGCGTCAGATCTTCTGACAGACCGCCTTGTCCCGATCAGGCCTTGAAGGGATACCCGCTCACGATCAGTTCGGCAGTGCCGTCCGCGACGTCCAGCACGGCGCGAGCGCCGAACGGCAGGGTCCATTTATCCTGTTTGTGGCCAAACGCCAGACC
>NZ_JBFUJE010000700.1:0-1714 GCF_056401535.1 Luteibacter sp. P4_E6
CAAAATCCATTGAGAAGAAAGGGATCGAGCGGCGCCATGCCGGCGCGACACAGCATTCGCGGTGCTCGCTTCTGTCGCCGCCATACTCATATCGCGAGATCGCACGTAGTCCTTGATGAACGTGTCTGTCCACAGACCCAATAAGGCATCGGCGACTTTCTTGCCAAGGTCGTCCGCCCACTCGAACTCTCCCCGGAATAGTCCTTTTTCCCAATCAGCCACCTCGCTTCGAAACTCATCGCGGAGCCGATCTTCCGGAGCCGGATGCCTCAATATCTTCTGAAACACGATTACCGGAATGCCCAAATTTCGAGCATGCCTGAACTCGAGGTGCGTTACGGAAAGCTTCTCGACCGAGCCGACGCCACTCTCGGGTATGTAGCCGTAAGCATCACCGAGTAGAAGAATTACCAAATGGCACTTCTCAATATTCTGCTTAATGACATCCCAGCTGGGGAGTCCATTCGGAGAAATGTCTTCCGCGTTTACTGGATGGATATTCAGACGCCTGAGGCTCGCGATCGTGGCACGACGTTCATTCTGAAGATCCTTCATGGTACTACTGACAAATACCTGAACTTGACTCGACATCGCGACCTCGCTGAATAACAAAGAAGCCATATTGACCGAAGACTTTTTGGAATACACCAAACTTTTTATAGATGGCACAGATACGCAGGTCGAGCATCGATAACTGCGGAAACCAGTCGGGGCGCGACCCTAAGGGCGTCGGCGTCTGAACGAACTCTACTGGACAACGGTGGGTGGTCGGCCCCCTTAGGGCCGACATCCTTAGTGGCCCAAACTACTTAGTCACAACCAGCTCACGCCTACATGCGGCGGGAAGCGCTCTGACTGAGGCTTTCAGAGTCCACGAACCTGCGCGTCGGAGCTTCAACGCTCCGCGCGCAGAATTTCTTCTCAAGCCTCCATCCAGTGCAACCATTCGGAGAATCGGCCAAGCGTCTCCCCACTGAGTCGGTCGGCCTTAATAGTGCCCTCCTTCACTGCCATGTAGAAATGATGTGCCAGCATGGGCTTTGACAACTTCGACGCTTCCACGCGCTTTGCATTGGTCGCGCCGGCTGCCAGCTCGTTCCCGACAGCTACGAGCGTTTCAAACTCTTCGCGGGTAAACGCGTCCTCGATGCCGGCACATCCTGCGAGCAACAATGTCCGAGCGGCCCCCTCCTCTGGCGTGAGCTGCCACTTCGCCCGCAGTTGGCGCGACACCTGCTTGCCCTTTTCATCTTCATCAAGAACAGCTTTGAACTCCAGCCGCCATGCCGTGAGCAGGTCGGCGACAACCTTTATGTTGTCAGCGCCGTTGCACGCTATCAAAGAAAGCTCTTTGCCTACTTCAGTGAGCAAGACAAACGCGGAGAAATAGAAGTAGCCGCTGTTTTCTTCGAGGAGTATGTTGCCCTTGCGCTTGATGAGCTGCTGGCTCGAGAAATCGACGCCCATCACGGCGAGCACCGGGGCCAGCGTCATCTGCGACGAAGCGGCGAGTTCAAGCCCTCTCCTGACAATGGTGTTGCTATCTTCGTTCTGTGCATCACGCTCCACGGCCAGGATGCGGTCAATGCGTTTGTGGTCGATGAGGTAGGGACTGTGTGTGCTGTAGACCACCGGCAACGCGCCGCCCAGATTCTCGATGAGCTTCAACACATCTTCCTGCGCCGTCGCATGCAGATAGGCCCCTGGTTCATCG
>NZ_JBFUJE010000701.1:0-1707 GCF_056401535.1 Luteibacter sp. P4_E6
GATGCCGCGCAGAACCTGTTCTTCAACCTGTTCTTCACCTTCGACCGTTACGACCTCTCGGGCGTCGGCCGCATGAAGTTCAACCGTCGCGTCGGCCGCAAGGACGTCGTGGGTCCGGGCGTGTTGTACGACCACAAGTACTTCAGCGAGCGCAAGGAAGAAGAGTCGCAGCGTCTGGTCGCCGAGCAGGGCGAGACCTCCGACATCCTCGACGTGCTGCGCGTGCTCATCGACATCCGTAACGGTATCGGAACGGTCGACGATATCGACCATCTCGGTAACCGTCGCGTGCGTTCGGTCGGCGAAATGGCCGAGAACACCTTCCGCATCGGTCTCGTCCGCGTCGAGCGCGCGGTTCGCGAGCGCCTGTCGCTGGCTGAATCCGAAGGCCTGACCCCGCAGGAACTGATCAACGCCAAGCCGGTTGCGGCAGCGGTGAAGGAGTTCTTCGGTTCGTCGCAGCTCTCGCAGTTCATGGATCAGAACAACCCGCTGTCCGAAGTCACCCATAAGCGCCGTGTCTCCGCGCTTGGACCAGGCGGCCTGACCCGTGAGCGCGCCGGCTTCGAAGTCCGCGACGTGCACCCGACCCATTACGGTCGCGTCTGCACCATCGAGACGCCGGAAGGCCCGAACATCGGCCTGATCAACTCGCTGGCCGTATACGCCCGCACCAACTCTTACGGCTTCCTCGAGACGCCGTACCGCAAGGTCGAAAGCGGCAAGGTGACCGACAAGGTCGATTACCTCTCCGCGATCGAAGAAGGCGACCACGTGATCGCGCAGGCGAACTCGCCCCTGACGAAGGAAGGCAAGTTCATCGAAGACTTCGTCTCCTGCCGCTTCCGCGGTGAGTCGGAGCTGCGTCCGTCGGCCGAGATCAACTACATGGACGTCTCGCCGATGCAGACCGTATCGGTTGCAGCGGCGCTCGTGCCCTTCCTCGAGCACGACGATGCGAACCGCGCCCTCATGGGCGCGAACATGCAGCGTCAGGCCGTCCCGACGCTGCGCAGCCAGAAGCCGCTTGTCGGCACGGGCATCGAGCGCGCCGTGGCGCGTGACTCGGGCGTTACCGTGTCCGCCAAGCGCGGCGGTGTCATCGACCAGGTCGATGCCGCCCGTATCGTGGTGCGCGCGAACGAGTCGGAAGTGGACGAGAACGACGCCGGCGTCGATATCTACACGCTGACCAAGTACACCCGCTCCAACCAGAACACCAACCTCAACCAGCGTCCGCTGGTGAACGTCGGTGACGTGGTGGCGGTGGGCGACACCCTGGCGGACGGTTCCTCGACCGACCTCGGTGAGCTCGCGCTCGGCCAGAACATGCTCGTCGCGTTCATGCCGTGGAACGGCTACAACTTCGAAGATTCGATCCTGATCTCCGAGCGCGTGGTCCAGGAAGATCGTTACACCTCGATCCACATCGAGGAAATGACCTGCATCGCCCGTGACACCAAGCTCGGCGCCGAAGAAATCACCGCGGACATCCCGAACGTCGGCGAGCAGGCCCTGGCCCGTCTCGACGAGTCCGGCATCGTCTACATCGGYGCSGAAGTSMAGSCGGGCGACATCCTCGTCGGCAAGRTCACKCCGAAGGGCGAAAGCCMGMTGACGCCGGAAGAAAAGCTYCTSCGCGCSATCTTCGGCGAGAAGGCTTCGGACGTGAAAGACAGCTCGCTGCGCGTGCCCCCGGGCATGGAC
>NZ_JBFUJE010000702.1:0-1706 GCF_056401535.1 Luteibacter sp. P4_E6
GGCGGTAGCAGGGCTTTCGCTTCGTAAGCGAGTCGGGGCCGCCCTCAGCTTAAGCGGCCCCAAGAACCTTGCCCCTCGCGGCACCGAACGCTGAGGCGGCGTGCGGTCGAGCACACCGCCGGTAGCTTGCCTCGCTGCTGTTGTAGGAGCCGCTTCAGCGGCGAACCCTCAACATTCATCCCGCGACTGACGCTTTGGCTAACCGACTATTCGAACTGGGGCATCCCCCCTTCTTTACTCGACGACCTTGCGATTCCTGGCAACGGACTCACGAATGAGCTTCGGATCGAAGTCGGTCAAAGAAATCCAGGAAAGACTCGAGGGATAGTCGAGGACCGACTTGTAAACGACAACGCCGGCATCGCCGTTCTGCACGGAAGTTGTCTCAACGTGCTGAAGATGCCACGCGGCTTTCTCTTTGGACCACGCGAAGCTATAGGTCGTGCCGCCGCGAGCCAACTGGTTGAAATAGATGATTTCGTTAGAGGTCACCGTGAGACTGCTGTTGAGTCCAAGCGCACTCGCGTGCTTGAGCTCCTCGCTGGAAGTGCACTCAACGATTCTGCTGTTCCTATCTGACGCAACAAAGTGCCCGCCGTCATTCCTGAGCACCACCAATTCGCATGGGTTGGTTTGCTGTCCATCGTGGACTGGGTGACGAATCAAGACGACTGCTCCGTCATCGCCTTCCCCTGGCTGCTGGGCACTCTTGAGCGCAAGAATGGTGTCTTGCGTGGTGAAGAGCGAACGCAGGTTCGTGGGAATTTGGTAAGGCTCGGTGGCGAGTTTGGCAGATACTCGCAGGGGAGACGTCCGCGCCTCTAGCTCAGCGGCGCGATGGGCCGTGCGCGTAAGGCGGCATTCGTTAGCGCCGAGCATGGCCGCTGTCCCTCCGTTGGCGGGTGGTGCACAGGCGTCGTCTCGGTCGCTCATCCATGCCCGCTCCTGGTCGCGTAGGGCATTGCGTTCCGCGCTCGATATCGATTGCCGTAGCGACTTGTAAGCGGTGTTGAGTCGCTGATCCTGGAAGTCGTATTCCGTGCCGATGCAATCGTTGAGCGCCAAGGTCGCACCCTTGGAAGCTTTGAGGCACGTGTAGTATGCAGCGCGCAGTGGTTCCTCCGTAGCAGTGTTCTCTTGTCCGTGCGCATTGCACACGACGAAACACAGCATTCCTAGCGCAGAAATCCAGTGAATCACGTGGCTGAAACTCCTTGTCGGTGGAGACGCAACACAGGTCGCCCATCAGGACCACATCCTCGGCGAGACTGTCGCATCTGATCGCGTTGAGCGGAAGCAGCGACACGGAAATTCGTATCCATCTTAGGCCCGCTATTTCCATTACAGATAGCGACATTGGGCTATCGAGTTCGCACCTACAGACAACCCAATATTGTTTTGCTACGGTCATCCCGTTGCCTGCGTCGTCGTTCGTCGTGTCGCGCAGGCAACCATCGCTCAATGCGGTGAAGAAGCGCGAAGCAGGAGTGTTACGAGCACACCTGCTTCGCTAACCAAATCCAACTTAGGACCCAGTTGATATGGCTGTTACCGATCATACGTCACCCGCTCGCCCGCCGAATCCCCTCGGCGACACCCCCTACGGTTACCGGGTTGTCTGCGTCCCACGCAGACACGGTTAAAGAACCGGGGCGTCAGCGAATTCTGAGAAGTTTCTTGGCCGTGTAACCCGGCGCGTACCTACC
>NZ_JBFUJE010000703.1:0-1703 GCF_056401535.1 Luteibacter sp. P4_E6
ATAGTAGACCAAGCATTTTGCCCAATTCGCCAGCGCACGCCTCCAGTTACAGGCGTTGCGCCATGTGACTGTTAATCAGGGGGTCGTTGGTTCGAGTCCAACTTCGGGCGCCAGGTTTTGAAAGGCCGTGCAGTGATGCACGGCCTTTTTCTTTGTGCGATGACAGCGCGCGTTTCAGATCAGAACGGCACGAGCACCCAGCCACCAGATACGCGCTCGCGCAGCACCTCGACAGCGCGACCCTTGCCCTTCATGGCCGACGCGCGCGTCAGTGCGAACTCCACCGCCGTGCCCTCGGTCTGGAACACGTGCTTCGTCGCGCCAGGCAACAGCACCGTCCACGTATGAAGATTCATCGACGGATAGAAAACAAACACGCGCAACGGGCGAACGACACCGTCCATCAGCGACGACGTCGCAGTTCGGCGCGCACGTCGGACGACTGGCCACCCACGCGAAGCACGGCATTGCGCAGGGAGGTCTCGGATACGCCAAGCACGCGCGTCCAGTAGTTCATATCGGTTCGCAGCTCAAGGTCGATCTTGGTGGCGTCGGCCGGGCCGACGACCTGTTTCTGTGTTTCCATGACGTGCCCTCGCTGTCAGACCACGTTTGCCACGTGGTGGGTTACGTCGGTGTTACGGCTGTCGCACTGCCGGGCCCACCACGTTACACCCAACTAACAACTGAAAGCGCATGTTGGATGACCCGGGCTTCGTTTGGCCGGATTCACCCCCGGCTTTCGCAGCCGGGGCTCGTCCTGCCCAACTCAGACGATGGTCATGCCACCCAAGAAACCAGTCACCCAGTCCGTGGACACGCCGCCGCCGGATCGCTCATCCGCCGCGTTCATTTCCTACGTGTACTCGCACAAGCGGACCGCGCCTCTCCCGGAGACGCCGCGCAGCACGCCCTTGAAGGGCCCCAAGAAAACCGCGGGCTGATGCCCCACGAGTGGTGATCCCGGCTCGGGATCACCACTCGACGACGGCGCTCAGCTGTCGATCTGCGTGATCGAGCGAACGCGTCCGTTGACTATCTCGACCTGGACCGATTTGCCCTTCTGGAAGTACTCCAGGCGATAACCCTGCAGGCCACCGCCCCGGGCTTCGATCGGCGTCTCGCGATCGGGCTTGCCGGCAACCTCGCGAAGACGCCCCTCACTATCTCCCGTGGAGACGACCYGCGAACCCACGCGGAAGGTATCCGCGGCGGCGGCGCCGCAGGACAAGGCAGTGGCGAAAATGGCGGCAACGATGCGCTTCATGAGGAACTCCCTGTCGATGTATCCACGCAGGCTAGCTCCCGCCGGTAGCGAAGCCAAGGGCCGGACGGGGCCATCTTGCGAACTCATTCAGGGTCTGGAGACGTGGGGATTCCCTGCCACCAGCCAGCGCCAGAGCAGGTCCGTTCCCTGCCGAATGCCGATCCGGGCCGAGCCGGGTATGTTCTCCGGAGACGGCGTCCCGTCATCGACGATGGTGTAACCCTCCCGCGCGCGCACCAGGTCGATGCCGTTCTGCTCCCCGGTGATGCCCATGGCCTGGGCCAGCCGTGCGGGACCGCTGCCTAGTTCGCGATCGCGCTTCGCCTTCGGTCGCGCTTGGCGCATCCGCTCGATGCCGGCCACCGGTTCCAGCGCCCTGATCAACACACCCGAGCCCTCGCCCACGTCGCCGCAGACGGTATTGGCGCACCAGTGC
>NZ_JBFUJE010000704.1:0-1697 GCF_056401535.1 Luteibacter sp. P4_E6
CACTGGCACCGTCCAGTCACGCGCCGGATCGCCGGCAACCGCGTCCTGTGCACGGTGTATCGACGGATGCATGTGGTTGCGCCCTTCCAGCCAGGGCGACAGCTGCGGATCGCCTCCCGCGCGGCGCAGGTAAACGACGAGGAAGCGTGCGACCGCCAATGCGCACCCGGGCCCGACCTCGCCCGCAACAACATGCAGCATCAGGTCGATCCCGGCGGTGATGCCAGCACTCGTCATCCGCTCGCCGTCGACAACGTAGAGACGGTTCTCACGCACGCGTGCCGCGGGAGCGTCGTGCGCGAGTTCAGCGATGCAGCCGTGGTGCGTCGTGCACTCGACGCCATCGAGCAGGCCCGCGCGTGCGGCCAGCAGGGCGCCCGAGCAGATCGTGGCAAGTCGGATACCGGGCCGCACGACGCGTCGAAGCCAGTCGACAATGGCTGCTTCATACGCATCGTTCTGCCCGGCCGTGGTGACCGGCTCGCCCAGCGGAATGTCGGCGTGTCCAGGAACGACCAGCATGGCGCCGTCCGGCAGCCGCACCGGCAAAGGCGCGATGCCGGTCACGGCAAGACCGATTGAACTGCCGAGCTTGCGTGCCGGCCCGACGAATCGAACGTCGAAGCGAACCTCGCCCTGCTCGAGGTTCGCCTTGCGCAACACCTCGATCGGTCCCGCGACATCGAGCAGCAGCACGCGCGGTGGCAACACCACGAAAACGGGGATGACGCGGGGTGCCGTGCTCTTCATCAGGCGGCGTTGCGCAGCGCTCCTGCGAGCGCCTCCTCGACCGTCGCGATGCGCGCAAAACGATCTTCCAGCACCAGTTCCGTGCGCGCGCGGATCTCGCTGGCGCTCCACTCGCGACCATGACGGTCCGTCATCGGGAACGTCAGTGTCGCCTCACCCACATAGTCCACCTCATAACCGAGGTCCGAGGCGTGGCGGGTSGTGGTTTCGCAGCATTGCTCSGTGCGGATRCCGGAMACRATGATGCKACGGATGCCGTTCTCGGTCAGCCAGACCTCGAGGCCGGAGCCAACTAGGGCGCTGTGCCGTCTCTTGCGAAAGGTCACTGTCGGCGCGATGCGAAGAGGTGCCAATGTCGCCACGAAGCCTGACGCCTCTGAGAACGGACCGCTGTCCTCCACATGGAAAATGCGAACGACGGGGATGCCGGCGTTCGTCGCTCCATCGATGAGGGCCTGCTGGCGGTCGACATAGGCAGGGACATCGCCTTCCCGCCAGTACGGGCGGTGGCGGAAGGATTCCTGGGCATCGATGACGATCAGCGCGGTATCGGCGTGGGACATGGCGGCACTCCTGGTGGCTGGATTGAACCCAGTTTCCTCCGGCCGGAGCAAGTGCGACAGGCCGGGCGCGGACGCTGACCGGACAATTCGCGCCAGATGAGCGACGCCTTTCAGCGGGATGTCTGCGGGGCCTGCCCCTGTTGTGCGAGGACGGTCGCCCAGCTTCGGGCCTCGTCCTGCAAGGCAAGCTTGCGGCGTTCGAGCAGACGCGCGTATTCGGGTTTCGCATCCTCGCCGAAAAACGGTTGGTTCCGAGCCTGGTCGATCTGCACGGGGTGTGTCTCGAAAAAATCCACGACAGCCTCTCGCGCGTCGATGGCCTCGATGGTGGCCGCCCGGATCGGCGCGACCCGCTTGAGGAACATTGTCAGATCCGCCATGTCC
>NZ_JBFUJE010000705.1:0-1695 GCF_056401535.1 Luteibacter sp. P4_E6
GTACGAGGTTGGCATCGACTTGCGCGACGAAGGGCAGCGTGAGCTTGACGATGGTATGCGCCTTCGCACCGTCGCTGTGTGCTTCGAGGGCGCCCGCGTAGTCGATGTCGCCGAGCTTCCAGCGCAAGCTGGCCTTGCCGTCGCCCTTGTAGCCCTTGCCGACAGCGAGCGTGCCGCCAAGGTCGGCCTGGCCATCGGGTGCACGCAGGGCGAGGGTTTGCAAGGCGATGCCTTTCGATGTCCACGAGCCGACGAGGTCGAGCGAATTGGATTCGAAGAGGGGCTGGCCGGCCTGCGTCACCTTCACGTGACCGATCTTGACCTTGTCGAGCGCGATGTCGAGCGGCGGCTCGAGCGAGAACGGCTCGGAAGCGGTCTCCGGTTCGGGCTGGCTTGGTGGCAGGGCGACATCGATGCCGTCCGCCGTCAGGTCGTAGACATGCGCGCGCTTGCGCAGCAGCGAACCGAACGAGAAGTCGACATGCGCCTTCGCGACACGCACATCCATGCCTTTGCCATCGCGATAGCGCAGGCCGGCAAGATCGAGCGGCCCGGCGAGACGCCCTTCGGCGTGTTCGATCG
Organism: Luteibacter sp. P4_E6; assembly: GCF_056401535.1. Classification (NCBI taxonomy): domain Bacteria; kingdom Pseudomonadati; phylum Pseudomonadota; class Gammaproteobacteria; order Lysobacterales; family Rhodanobacteraceae; genus Luteibacter; species Luteibacter sp. P4_E6. Next base: position 583 of record NZ_JBFUJE010000705.1, read on the forward strand.
TGAGCGCGTTATCGGTGAAGGCCTGCGCACGCGCCAATGCGAAGCGAAGGCCCGACGCGCTGCCGACCAGCCACCACACGCCGAGCGCGACAACAAGAAGCAGCACGCCTAGCGCCACACCTGTGCGGATCAACCATTTCATGCCGGTGCTCCTCACAGGTCGGGCCCGATGACGACGTGCAGATGGATACCGTGCGACTCCTTGTTGCCGACCGGTACGGCAAGGTCGGCGCGGATCATGCCGACCGGCGAGAGCCAGCGCACGCCCAGGCCGGTGCCCACCAGTGGCTTGTAGTCGGTGCCGGCAAAGGCATTACCCGCATCGACGAAGGCGGCCATGCCCCAGTTGCGCGTGAAGTAATGCTCCACCTCGGTACTTCCCACGAGCAGGTTTTCGCCGCCGATCACGCGACCGTAGGTGTTCTTCGGGCCGATGCTCTCGAAATCGTAGCCTCGCACGGAGCGGTCACCGCCCGCGAAGAAGCGCAGCTGCGGGGGCAGGGCGCTGAAGTCGTCCGTCCAGATCTTGCCGGCGGTGCCGCGAAGAATCAGGCGGTTGCGGCCCCAGAACGACTGGATCCACTTCGCGTCGCCCATCAGTTCCGAGAAGCGCGCGTCGGAAAGCAGGTCGCCGGCGGTACTGCGCGCGGTGAGCGTCAACGACCAGCCGCTGCGCACGAAGGTGGGGTTGTCGCCTTTCTTCCGGCTCAGCGTCACTTCGGGGTAGACCAGGGTGCTCTGGCCGTGATCCAGGCCCAGCGCGTTGTCGCCTTCGCCACCGCGCTTGCCCACAGTGAATGTACCGGACAGCGCATTGATGCCGATGGTGCGCGTCCAGCCGTGCCAGAGCCGCGTTTCATTGGCGACGAGCTGGACCGTGCGGGACTTCGACGTCACCGTGTTGGCGTCGCGGTAGTTCGCGCCGAAGTTGAAGCTGCGCTGGTTGGGACCCGGCATGGGGATCTGGTAAAGGGTGGAGACAGTCTTGAGGCGTTGCGCCATGACGATCTGATTTTTCCACTTATGCCCGCGGTCGTTCACCCATCGCTTCTCGACGCCGCCCTGCAGACCGGCGCCCGTATCGGTGCCGAAGAACGGGCCACCGGTGTAGAT
>NZ_JBFUJE010000706.1:0-1683 GCF_056401535.1 Luteibacter sp. P4_E6
GGCGTGGCGGTGACGACGGCAGCCTTCGACCACCGCGAAAACCGCCGCCACGTGCGCCTGCCCACCTACCCCTTCGAACGCAAGCGTCACTGGATCGACGCACRCCTCCCGGCGTCCGTCACTCCGATCGCCGCTGCCGCCCCTTTGCCTCAGCTTCCGCAGATCGCGCCGACCCTGGTCGCGCCGTTCGCGTCGCTCGATATCACCCCTTCCGTTTCTCCCGTCGTACCGGAGCCCCTCATGCCGATGCCTTCCGCCCCCACCAGCAACGCTCGTCCGCAGCGCCTCGTCGGCGAACTCCTCGCGCTGTTCGAGGATGTCTCGGGAACCGAACTGGAGGGTGTCGACCCGGGCGCCAACTTCGTGGAACTGGGGCTCGACTCGCTCTCGCTCACCCAGGTGGCCTTGCAGTTGCAGAAGACCTACGCACTGAAGATCACCTTCCGCGAACTGATGGACGGCTGCTCGTCGTTCGAGCGGCTCGCGGCACACATCGATCGCCTGTTGCCGGCTGAAGCCCAGCCGGTGGCGCCCGCGCCGGCGGCCATGCCCGCCCCGGTCGCGGCGGCGGCGCCCGTGGCGATGGCCATGGGCGGCGGACTGGTCCAGGACGTGATCGCGCAGCAGATGCAGATCATGCGGGAACAGTTGGCGTTACTGGCGGGAGCCGCCGCTCCCGCATCCGCCTTTGTGGGAGCCGCTTCAGCGGCGATAGCCAGTTTGCCGCAAGCACCCATCGCCGCTGAAGCGGCTCCTACACAGAGCAGCCCGGGCGGTAGCACCAGTGACGAAGAGGCTGCGCTCGCCCATACCACCTACGACGTCAAGAAGGCTTTTGGTGCGATCGCCCGCATCCATCACGGCGCTACCGAACTGAGCGGCCGCCAGCGTGCGCGACTCGACGCCTTCATGCGCCGCTATATCGAGCGCACGAAAACATCCAAGGACTATACCGAAGAGCACCGCGGCCATCTTGCCGATCCCCGCGTCGTCAACGGCTTCCGTCCGTTGTTGAAGGAGATCGTCTATCAGATCGTCATCGAGCGCTCCAAGGGATCGAAGGTGTGGGATCTCGACGGTAACGGTTACGTGGACGCGCTCAACGGCTTCGGCATGAACCTGTTCGGCTGGCAGCCCGACTTCGTGCTCGACGCGGTGCGCAAGCAGCTGGATGCGGGCTACGAGATCGGCCCGCAGCATCCGCTCGCCGGCATCGTGGCGAAACAGGTCTGCGACCTTACCGGCTTCGACCGCGCCGCCTTGTGCAATACCGGCTCCGAAGCCGTCATGGGCTGCGTTCGCGTGGCGCGCACCGTCACCGGCCGCGACACGCTGGTGATTTTTACCGGTTCGTACCACGGGATCTTCGACGAGGTGATCGTCCGTGGCACGAAGAAGCTGAAGTCCGTACCCGCCGCGCCGGGCATCCTGCGCAATACCTCCGAACATGTGCTCGTGCTCGACTACGGCACACCTGAGTCGCTGCAGATCATCCGCGAGCGCGCCTCGGATATCGCTGCCGTCCTGGTCGAGCCCGTGCAGAGCCRTCGCCCCGATTTCCAGCCGGTAGAGTTTCTCCAGGAACTGCGCGCGATCACCGAAGAATCCGGTTCGCTGCTCATCTTCGATGAAGTGGTTACCGGCTTCCGCGCCCATCCGCGCGGTGCCCAGGCTGTCCTCGGG
>NZ_JBFUJE010000707.1:0-1678 GCF_056401535.1 Luteibacter sp. P4_E6
CATCGTCTGCCGAACCAATCTGGGTGAATTCACCGAATTCACCCTAACCTTTCCGCATGCGGAGACCGGGGACCGGCAGTGATGACGTTGAACTCGCAGGGCGATATCCAGCCCTTCCACTTCCCAACAACGACCTTCCTCGTGGATGACCACGAGGAGTACCTCGATGTCGTGCCTCTCCTGCTCGATCCGATGGTCCGTGTGCGCACCTTCAGTTCGCCGCGCAGCGCGCTGGCTACGCTGGGCAACAATGGCAGCCGCCCCGTTCCCGGCGGCGGCTGGCTGTATCGCTGGAAGGACCGCCCGTCGGAAACACAGGAACTGGTGGCGCTCGATATCGACTCGATCCACCGGGTGGTTTACGACCCCGAGCGTTTTGCCGAGATTTCCGTGGTGGTGGTCGACCAGGCCATGCCCGAGATGGACGGCATCACCTTTTGCAAGCGCTTGCCGAATCCGCATATCGGCAAGATCCTGCTGACCGGCCGCGCCGACGACGCCACGGCCATCGACGCCTTCAATTCGGGCGTGATCGACCGCTTCATCCGCAAGAACGACCCGCTAGCCATCGAAAAGCTGCAAACGGCCATCACCGAGCTGCAGCGCCGCTATTTCGAACGCGCCAGCGCCTTTGTCGCCGAAACCCTGGCACTGGGCAATTTCCGTTTCCTGCGTGACCCGGCCTTTCGCGAAGTGCTGCAGAGCGTAACCGCCACCTTCCAGCCGGTGGAGTGCTACGTGCACTGCAATCCGACCGGCCTGCTGCTGATCGACGCCTGGGGTATCGGCCGCTTCCTCCTCGTCCAGACCGACGAGGACCTGCGCACCCACTATGAAATTGCGGCAGATCTCGGCGCCCCCCAGACCGTGCTCGACGCCCTCCGCGGTGGCGAAGCGCTGCCCTGGTTCCGCTCGCGCGACGGTTTCTACCACAAGGGCGTGGAGAATCCGGAAGCCCACATGTACCCCGCCACCGCAGTCTCCGGCGAACAGTGGTACTACTACGCGCTGATCGACGACGTGGAGCGCTTCCGGTTGCAACACATCAAGTCGTACCGGAGCTGGCTGCGTGAGCAGGACCTCAGCCTCTCGGCCGACAGCCGGCCGCGCTTCATCTAATCGGGCTCGTTTCTCAATAAGGAGGACGCCTTCGTACCGGATCATCCGGTGCGTCAGGTGTCCTTTGTCGTGCGTGGTCCCACGGTCGTTCCGACGCGTGGGCGCCACGACGTCTCTCTTGGTAATGGCACGAGGCCGGCATCCGTACGCGGATTCCGTAGGACGCCTCTCTCATCTTCATGCGTCTGCCTGGGCGAGGCAGACGTGCGTGCGTCATCCGCAGGGATGTCGCCGTGGATATCGCCCATCCCCCTTGCCAGAGAGAGATAGTCATGGAAAACGTTTCCGTCCTGCATCGCATTGCCAAAGCACCGACGCTTCCTGAATTCGTTCAACGCAGGGTCGACAAATTTCACAACGAACGGGTTGCCATCGACTGGGGCGGCCGTCACATTTTGCGGGGCCGGCAATCGACGGATGCCGACCTGATGCTCCAGAGCAACGATTACCTGGCCATCGCAGGGCATCCCGCTATCGTCGAAGCACAGCGCGAGGCGCTGGCCAGCGGCGGCCTCGGCATGATGATGTCGGCGCTGTTCCAACAGCACGCGGATGACCC
>NZ_JBFUJE010000708.1:0-1671 GCF_056401535.1 Luteibacter sp. P4_E6
CCGCCGCTCTTGGTCAGCAGCACGTCGCTATGCTCGATCACCGGCGTCTCGATCGGCAGGAAGCCGAATCGCTCGTAGTTACGGCGAATCGTGTCCAGCATGCGCTGGAAGGCGATCTGGTCGAGCGGAAGAAGCTCGAGGACACCAGGCATGGTGCGGGCCGGGGTGAGTGCCATGCAATTCCTCTTCGGACAGGCTATACGGAGGCCGCCACGCGGCAGCCGCATAGATTAGCAGATGGCCGCCGGCCGCCCCGCGCTCATGGCGCCCTGTCAGGCATTTGTAAAAAAGATGCGACGACCTGTTGCGAATCGACAGGGTCATGGCTAATATACGCGGCTCCCGTCGGGGTGTAGCTCAGCCTGGTAGAGCGCTACGTTCGGGACGTAGAAGTCGCAGGTTCGAATCCTGTCTCCCCGACCAATATTCGAAGAAATCAGGCCCTGAAAACCGCGTCAAGCGAGCTTTCAGGGCCTTTTTCTTTGGGCCACTCGCCCATGTGCCGAAAGTACGGAGGCCCACCGGCACGTACGCCCTCGTCACTACCCTCCTACGATGCATTCCGTCATTCATCGGAGCGGGGGCGCCATGGTCAGGAACTTCATAGGCATGTTGATGACCTTCGCGCTCTGGCATGCGCAGGTGGCGCACGCGGGCACCTCCATGGCGATGCAGGTCGATGACGTTGTGGCGAAGGACATGGCCGCACGGCACACGCCTGGCGCCTCCGTCGCCGTGATCAAGGACGGCAAGGTGGTGCTTGAGAAGAGCTACGGCGTTGCCAGCGTTGAACTGAACGTACCCGCCACGAACGCGACCCTGTATCCGCTTGCGTCCACGACCAAGGAGTTCACTGGCGTAGCGATCATGACGCTGGTGGAGCAGGGAAAAATCTCGCTGGACGACTCGGTCAGGAAGTATCTTCCCGAGCTCCCTGCCTCATGGGCTCCCGTAACGATCCGCCATTGCCTTTCCCACACATCCGGCCTTCCGGACAATGTGGCGGACGACACCGTCAACGTACTTCCACTGGCCGGGACCCGTGCTGATCTGATGGCATTGCTTGCGACCAGGCCGGTCAAAGCGCCGGGCGCATCCATGGCCTACAACCAGACGGGATTCATGCTGCTCGGGGAGATCATTGCGCGTGTCAGTAGCATGCCTTATGAGAGCTACATCAACGACCGTCTTCTGAAACCGCTCGGCATCACCGGCCTGCAGTGGGGTGATACGTGGACGCTTATTCCGGGTCGTGCCTCCCTGTACACCGCGCTGCAGCCTACGGCCGACCACTCGAAGCTTCAGCTCGATGCGAAGGGCGCACCGGTCATGTCGACCGACGGCATCCATCCCTTCGGCTCGAAGATCGCCACGGAGTGGTTGATGCCCGCAGCAGGGCTGAGCGGCAACATCGAGGCCATGTCCACGTGGGAGAACGCGCTCTGGACCGGAAAGGTGATCAAGCCCGCAAGCCTCGCCCTGATGGCGAAGCCGTACGTGATGAGCGACGGTAAAACGGGCGACTTCGGCCTTGCCCTCATGCACGACAGCCAGCAGGGTCACGTCACGGTGCACACCGGTGGGGGCGCCGCCGTCTGGATCACCACGATTCCCGATCAAAACCTGACCGTGATCGTGCTGACGAACCTGCAGGCCTCCCAGCCTTACAAG
>NZ_JBFUJE010000709.1:0-1670 GCF_056401535.1 Luteibacter sp. P4_E6
GTGCATGCTCGAGCACGCCCGGCGTACCGTGGTGGTCATCGTCGTCCTGCACGATATCGTGCGAACCGTGCGCATCGTCGTGGTGAGCGGCGACAGCGTGAGCAGCGTCGTGATGGACGGCATGCGCGTCATGACCGTGGCCATGCGCCTTGTGCTCGACCGTGAAGCGCTCCTTCCCGTGGAAGGTCATGTACAGCAGGCGGAAGCTGTACAGCGAGGTGACGAACACGCCCGCCATGACGCAGAAGTACGCATAACCCGCGCCCCAGCGATGCGACTCACCGACGGCCTCGATGATCGCGTCCTTCGAGTAGAAGCCGGCGAAGAACGGGGTGCCGGCCAGGGCCAGCGAGCCGATCCACATCGTGATCCAGGTGATCGGCATGTACTTGCGCAGGCCACCCATGTAGCGCATGTCCTGCTCGTGGTGCATGCCCATGATGACCGAGCCAGCGCCGAGGAACAGCAGCGCCTTGAAGAAGGCGTGGGTCATCAGGTGGAACACGGCGCCGCTATACGCGGAGACGCCGAGCGCAACCGTCATGTAGCCGAGCTGCGAGAGCGTCGAGTACGCGATGACGCGCTTGATGTCGTTCTGGACGATACCGATCAGGCCGGTGAACAGCGCCGTGGTCGAACCAATGACGAGGATGAAGGACAGCGCACCCTCGGTCAGCTCGAAGATCGGCGACATGCGCGCGACCATGAAGATACCGGCGGTGACCATGGTCGCCGCGTGGATCAGCGCCGAGATGGGGGTCGGGCCTTCCATCGAGTCCGGCAGCCACACGTGCAGCGGCACCTGGGCGGACTTACCCATGGCGCCGATGAACAGCAGGATGCCGATCACGGTCGCGGCGTCCCAGGCGTGATTCTGCGTGATCTGCAGCGTCTTGCCGACCAGCTCGGGAGCGTGATCGAAAGCCGTCTGGTAATCCAGCGTGCCCATGAAGTACAGGATCGCCGAGATACCGAGCAGGAAACCGAAGTCGCCCACGCGGTTGACCAGGAAGGCCTTGAGGTTGGCGAAGATCGCCGTCGGGCGCTTGTACCAGAAGCCGATCAACAGGTACGACACCAGGCCCACCGCTTCCCAGCCGAAGAACAGCTGCATGAAGTTGTTGCTCATGACGAGCATCAACATCGAGAAGGTGAACAGCGAGATGTAGCTGAAGAAGCGCTGGTAGCTCGGGTCTTCCGCCATGTAGCCGATGGTGTACAGATGCACCAGCAGCGACACGAAGGTCACCACCACCATCATCATGGCGGTGAGGCGGTCGATCATGAAGCCGACCGAGGCATGGAAGCGACCGATCTCGAACCAGGTATAGACGTCCTGGTTGAAGTTCTGTGCACCACCCCAGACCAGCTGGTAGAGCACGTAGAACGACAGGCCGCAGGCGATTGCCACGCCCAGGATGGTCGCGGTATGCGCCCCTGCCCGGCCGATCAGCTTGCCAAAGAGGCCGGCCAGGATCGCGCCCACCAGGGGTGCCAGTGCGATCGTCAGCAGGATTGAAAGCGAGAGACTCATCGGATCAACCCTTCATGCTGTCGATTTCGGCGACATTGATCGTGCTGCGATTGCGGAACAGCAGGACCAGGATCGCCAGGCCGATAGCGGATTCCGCCGCGGCCACGGTAAGGATGAAGAACACGAAGACCTGGCC
>NZ_JBFUJE010000710.1:0-1664 GCF_056401535.1 Luteibacter sp. P4_E6
GCGCCAAGTGTAACCAATGGATGCCGATTCGACGATGGGCGCACACCCACACGGTGAGGCAAGGAAGCGTGATGAGGCCCGGCGCCCGGAGGTCGCAAGTTCAGGAMGCTTCAGCCATTCTTGCCTGGTTTCCACCAAGCAAGGGGGTTCTATGAAGAAGCTTGTCATTTCCGTTGCGCTGGCTGTTGCGGCGCTGGCGCTGCCGGCACTGTCGATGGCGCAGTCGCGTCGCGTGGTCGTCGTGCATCACCCGGTCCATCACCGTCCGGTGCATCACCACTATCACCACCGTGCCTATCACCACCGCCCGTACCACCGTCCGCCGCCGCGCCACCATCCGGCGTATCACCCGGCCTACCATCGCTGAGGCCTATGCGGCATCTCTGACGGCAGCGCCCGCTTAGGTGGGCGTTGCCTTAGCATCGGCATGGGCTTGTCGGAATCAAGCTCGTTCTGGTCTGGTTCGACGATAGAACACCCATGATCGAACCATGCCGCTTGCCAGCGTGATGCCACCACTCACGTCGAAGAAGAGGCAGTCCGATCACGAGGGCGATCGAGACCCACGGCAACAGGCAATCCCATAGCCAGGCGACCAGGCCCTTGCCGAAAACGTTGGTGAATTCGCCGGCGAACACGATGAGTGCGTCAGGGAACGTCGGCGACGCTCCACACGTAGGGAAGCGCTTCGGGAAAATTCATCCTGTCCAGAATCTTGTCCTGCTTCTTCAGGATGGCCCGGCAACCGTCGGCCATGCTGTCGCCACTTTGCGAAATATCGGCAGCACGTAGCAGCGCCTTCTTCATCGTGTCGCTGCTGTCCGCCGAGAGGGCGTTGATGAGCGCCTGCTCGCTCCCGCCCAAGCGACTGTAGGCAGCACGAACACGATCGTGCTCAGCGGCGTATCGGTTCGCGTAGTTCCTCGCATAGTCGGACAGGTCGATGCCTTCCTTCCTGCAGACGGCGGGCAGCAGGTTCGCGCCCGACCAATAGAAGCTCAGATAGACCTCGAGTGCAGCCTTGCGCCGTTGGGCGACCGGGAGGGCATCAAGCTGCGCTTGTACGTGTTGGCGAGCCTCGTAACGCTCGTGGGCCAGAGTGATCTGGCGTAGGGCGGCCTGACCGCCATAGACGACGATGACGAGCACGACGAGGCGGAAGATCCATTTCATCCCGGTGGTTCCCTGTTGATTCCCCGGTGAGCATTAGATCGCAAGAAATTGCGAATATCCATCCCCATCGGAACACGGTGCCGATCTTCAGTCTTTGCTGGACAGGCTTGAGGTGATGAACGATGCCAGCTCCCGTCGAACGCCACCGGTCAGCCATTGGGACAGGCGAACCGCGACGAACCCACCCATGCTGACGCCGACCGCGACCAGCACCAGGACGGGACGTGGGTACACGCCGGGGTTCGCTTGAGAGACAACGATGCCCGCGCCAAGCATGCCAACCATCGCGATGACACAAGCCCAGGCCCTTACCACGGGCACGACGCCGAACTTTCCCAGCAACACCGTCTTATCGCCTAAGGCTTCGAAGCGACCGACAAAACGCGGCCGAAAAACGTTGCTCATAAAGGGCGTCATCCATGTCAGCCGTACGCGTTGTTGGGCGACTTTCCCGAAGACACGTTGCCCCTCGTGCGTGCGGAGGCCCGAGA
>NZ_JBFUJE010000711.1:0-1662 GCF_056401535.1 Luteibacter sp. P4_E6
GCTGCCCACGGTGCCGGTAGCCGTCAGCTAGCGCGCGGCGCCAGGGCGGTGGAGACTTCCGGCGCGCCGTGCGGACCTTTCTCTCACCGACAATATTGTCGACCCACGTCTCATATGAGCCATCTCTTGCGTTCGAAAAAACGATGGATTGCACGTACGAGTTCTCGGGAGCGTTGCACGTGATTTTCCCGCGCGTTCTTTCAGCCAATCTTGCAGAATTGGCTACCCTGACAGGATATCGATCGGTCGCGCCCGACGAATAGTGACAGGTAAAGATGTAGTCAAACGGATCAGTACGCGCGACTGAATTGCTCAGGACGTAGTCGAACGTTACGAGATGCAATCTTCTGCGGAGGGTGAGGGCGACATCCCTGTTCTTGCTCAAACCATCAATTCGCAGGAATCGTCCCTTGATGTCGCCGTATTTCTCGGAAATCTCTCTCTGCTCGACAGACCTGCCCAGAGCGTCGAGACTGATGGGTTCCTCGACCGAGCTCAGGGCGAGATTCCCAGGAGAACGCTTGTTGCCCATCTCCATGAAATCGAAACCCGTTCCATGGAGGCTCGCGACGCCGCCAAATGGCTTCTCATGTTCGAAGTCAATCTTGAATTCCGGGGTCGCGTTCGGGCCGTGCGCCCTAACAGGGGAAGCCGCGCTCAGGGAAATGGCAAGAGCGGTGATAGCCGAAGTGGTGAAAGTCCATTTCATGCCGGCATTCCGTGATCGAGTAATCAATGGCAACGATATTGCGAACCTCCGGTGGTCGGAAGTAAAACGCGTGCGAGTCCGACCACTTTCGTGGTGCATAAAGGGAAGTTCCGATCGTTAGCCGCTGTTTCTGAACACTATGCAGAAACTCCAGTACCTGGAAGCTTTCAGGTCCGTCTTGAAAATGATGAGGAGGCATCCGGTTGAATGCCCGTTGTCAGGGGAGCACTATCCAGACTGCGCCGAGGACACGATGTCCCTACGATGCGCTATCGGGAGAGATCAAGGATGAATGCTCGCGATTCAGAATGGATTCGGCGATTCGGTCGGCAGGAGAGCCTCCTTCCGCAGAAACTGCCTGACGTATTACGAGGCAGTACGGTGATCCTGGTGGGCCTCGGAGCCATTGGCGGCGCAGCGCTGCACGTTCTGGCAAGAAGCGGCACAGGTCGATTCGTCTTGATCGACCCCGATGCGATCGCTGTCGAGAATGTCGCGGGCCAGCTTTTCGCTTCCACGACAACGCTCGGAGTGGACAAAGCAGAAGTCGGGCGAAGGCTGATTCTGGATATCAATCCTGATGCCACAGTCTCGATTATCGAGAAGACGTCCGACCTGGACACACTGTGCGCTGTGATGTCTGACGCCGACGTCGTCGTGCTCGGTATGGATACGCTGGCTGCAGGGATCGCCTGTTATCGAGCCGCGCGCGTAACACATACGCCGGTAATCGATTTCCTCTACTTTCCTACACCCAATGTAGTCTCCACGTTTCCGGGCGAACCGCCCCCAGAGATGYGGTTCAACTATCCCACCCAGGGTTTGACTGGTGAAGCTCTGGATCAAGACGTTATCGTTGCGGACGCTCTGCTGCGAGTCGTTGCATACGGATTTGCGTGTTGCCCCGATGTCTTCCATGCGATGGATGGGAGGCTTATTCCGATGCTTAGACG
>NZ_JBFUJE010000712.1:0-1656 GCF_056401535.1 Luteibacter sp. P4_E6
CCGCTCCGCTGGGGTCAATGTCGCCTTCGGCCACGACTGCGTGATGGACCCCTGGTATGGCCTGGGCTCGGGCGACATGCTCGAGGTCGCACACATGGGGCTGCACGTGGCGCAGATGACGTCGACCACCGGCGTGGCGCAGTGCTTCGACGCTGTCACCACCAATGCGGCGCGGGTCCTCGGCCTGGAAAGGTACGGGATTGCACCGGGTCATCGCGCGGACTTCGTCCTGCTCCAGGCGGGCGACACCTGCGAAGCCATCCGCCTCAAGGCGACCCGGCTGATGGTCGTTCGCGGCGGAAAAATCATTGCCCGCACGCCTGAACGGCGAACGTCGTTAAATCTTGCGGAACGCGCGCCAGAGCTCACTCTCGAGTTCCGTCCGGGATCGATTTCCTGAACGCGGCGGTTCAACAGCTGTCGCGTCTATGAATGCTTTCGCGAAACTTTCGATTCGTAGGACTTCGCGTTCAGGAAAGTCTGCCTATCTTCCAATCGTCGATCAGCCGTAGCGACTTGCGGCGTGATGATCGTCCTGGAGAGATGCGATGAGAATGATGCTGCGTACCGCGTTTGCCGCCCTTGCCCTGGTCGCCACGACAGCGGCGTTTGCCGACGATCATCGCGACCACGACGGCGACCGTGATCGCCACGGCCACGACCGCGGCCATGATCGCGGACACGACGACCGCGGCCGGCACGATGATCGCCGCTGGCACGATGATCGTGGCTGGCAGGGCCGTCGCGAGCCGCCACGTTACTACGGGCACGGCTACTACAACGGTCCGGCCTACTATCATCGCCCGCCCCCGCCGCGTTACTACGGGCACTGGGAGCGCGGCCATCGCTACTACGGCGGTAACACGGTGGTGTACGACTACGGCAGCTACCGCCTGCGCCCGCCGCCGCGCGGCTACCACTGGGTCCGCGAGAACAACGACTTTCTGCTTGTCGCCGTGGCGACCGGCATCATCTTCGACATTGCCACACGCTAATTCGGGAGCATCCGCATGAAACTGCTTAGCAAGATCGCGCTTACCGTCGCCGCCTCGGCCGTCATCGCCCCGGCGTTCGCCTTCAGCCCGGCCCCTTTCCAGCCGGCAGGCATCCAGCAGTACCACGACGACCATGGCAACGATCAGCGTGACGATCACCGCGATGACCATCGTGACGACCACCGCGACAATCGCCGTGACGACCATCGCGACGACCATCGGGACTACCGCGCCAATAACTGGCATCCGGGCCCGGGCGGCCATTGGGAGCGTGGCCACCGTTATGACGGCCGCGTCATCGTGGTCAACGATTACCGCGAGCGCCACCTGCGCGAACCGCCACGCGGCTACCGCTGGCAGCGCGCCGACAACAACGACTTCCTTCTCGTCGCTGTTGCCACGGGTGTGATCGCGGACATCATTTCCCAATAACACCGCACCACCAGGCCGGGCCCCGCAGCGCGGGGCCCGGCCTTTTTTGTGGTTCCTCGCGGAATGCCGGGGAGACTGAAGGGGTGCGGTTCACTCGCTTTGCGAGTGCGTGTGTTTAGCGGCTCGCGCCGCCGCTTGCGTGGGGGCTGAGGCGCAGAGCCTTCGGTGCCCACCCTCGCGGCTCAGACACGTCCTCCGCGTTTCGTACCGGAAAGGCCGCTGCGCGGCC
>NZ_JBFUJE010000713.1:0-1644 GCF_056401535.1 Luteibacter sp. P4_E6
CGGGTAGACGTAGTGCAGGCGCGTCCARATGCCGAGCTCGGAGAGGCCCTCGCACAGTTCGGTCATGCGCGTGCGATACGACTTGCCGCGCCATTCGCGCTCGGCGTAGCGGACATCCACACCGTAGGCGCTGGTGTCCTGCGAGATGACGAGCAACTCCTTCACCCCACCCTTGGCCAGCTTCTCCGCTTCCATCAGCACCTGGTCGACCGGACGGCTGACGAGGTCGCCGCGCATCGACGGGATGATGCAGAAGCTGCAACGGTGATTGCAGCCTTCGGAAATCTTCAGGTACGCGTAATGCTTGGGCGTGAGCTTCACGCCGATGTCGGGTACCAGATCGAGGAACTTGTTGCGCGTGGGCGGGATGGCCTGATGTACGGCGCTCATCACGCTGGCGTAGTCCTGCGGTCCGCTGATCGAGAGCACATCCGGATAGCTTTCGCGGATGAGTTCCGAACGCTTGCCGAGGCAGCCGGTGACGATCACCTTGCCGTTCTCGTGCAGCGCCTCGCCGATAGCGTCCAGCGATTCCTGCACGGCGGAGTCGATGAAGCCGCAGGTGTTCACCACCACGGCATCGGCCTCGCCGTAGCTCGGGACGATCTCGTAGCCCTCGACCTTGAGCTGCGTGAGGATACGTTCGGAGTCGACGAGCGCTTTCGGACAGCCGAGGCTGACGAAACCGACTTTGGGTGCGGCCTGGGACATTGCCGTGGGTACCGGGGTGTAGGAAGCCGAGCATTATAGCGGGTTGACGGCCATCGGGCCGGACGGCCCTTCACGCCCCTCCGGGCCCGCTCGGTAGGAGCCGATTCATCGGCGATAGGGTGCTCGCGACAGCCCCTGCCCGCTGACGCGGGGATCGCCGATGAATCGGCTTCTACATGGCTTCGGCATGCCCACACGCTGGCTTCAACGCCTCAGCGTTGCCGCGCGCTTCCCGGCCCGTGCAGCGACCCTTTTGAGCTCACTCAGTAAGGTGATCGCGCCATGCCAGGAGTACGTCAACCACCTCGGCATCGTGACTTGGGTTAGGCCCCATTCCAATGTGCTCCGTGCTCAACCAAAGCAAATAATCGGCGACATCCTTTCCGTCGGCCGTGCCCTTGAGAAGCTGAAACACATGGGGGACATAGCTTTCATACTCGTCCCTGGCTTGGGGGACGCCGGCGACGCCGATCGGATCCCACACGTAGTGGAGGACTTCATCGATTCTGCGGAGAAGCTCTTTGTCTTGTGGCAGAAGTTCCAATGTCTGATCCCCGATCAGGCTTTCGTCGATCTCCGCTGTGGGTCGAAAGCGGACATGGCAGGTACTCAGCTTCGCTCATCTCTCGCCGCCACACCATGGACACTCTCCGCCGGTTACGCTTGGGAACCTTTCTCACAGCCACGGAGACCCACCCCATGGGCCGCACGCTTATCCTCGATACCTCCCGCCCCCACGAGAGCATGGACGCCTACCTGGCCGAGCCGACAGGCAAGCCCAAGGGCGGTGTCGTCGTGATCCAGGAGATCTTCGGGGTGAACGCCCATATCCGCAGCGTGGCCGACCGCTTCGCCGCCGAGGGCTATGTCGCCATTGCTCCCGCGCTGTTCGATCCGGTGCAGACGGGCGTGGAGCTCGGCTACGACCAGGAC
>NZ_JBFUJE010000714.1:0-1641 GCF_056401535.1 Luteibacter sp. P4_E6
TCGATCTTCGCGTACCAGTGGTCGCTGAACTGATGTTCGGCGTACAGGTCGAGCATGTAGTAAGCACGCTTGGCCTTCGGCTCGCCGATGTCGGCGGCGGTGAGCGGCACGCTCAGGTACTGGCCCGGTGCCGGCGACACGGTGAACGTGTTCGCGCGACCCGGGTTGTAGAGCCAGCAACCGGTGCTTCGTGCGATGCCGGCCGCTACTTCGTCGCTGAGGCCATTCTGATCGCCCCAGTTCTGGATGGGCGTCGAGTCGCAGGTGTCGTCGATCAGGCTGCGCAGGCGACGGTACATGGCCTTCGCACCGACGACCCAGTTGTTGTCGAGCTGCTGATCGGCGCCGAAGATGTACTCGTCCTGGTAGTACGAGTGCAGGCCCTGGGCCGAGACGGTCTTCGCGTCCGGCGGGATGCCGTTGGCGCCATTCTTGTTGTAGTTGGCCGAGTACGGACCATCGACCAGGCCGGTCGGCACGCCCGTGACCGGGTCGATGCCCGTAAAGCCGAAGAGCTGCGACGGATAGGTCGACGGACCGGCACCGCGGATGGCGACGGAGGTCGGCAGGCCGAGGTGGTAACGGCCGGCATTGGCATAGACCTTCAGCGAGCTGTCGCCGTAGACGTCCCACGACGCACCCAGGCGCGGATCGAGCTGGTGGCGCGCGCTGGCATACGCTTGGCCGCTACCGTTGTAGTTGGTGAACTGCTCGTTGCGCAGGCCGATGTAACCATGCCAGCGGTCCGTGATCTGCCAGTTGTCTTCGACGAACTGCGAACGCTGGTTGGTGCGCGCCGAGGTGCCCGTGCTCAACGCCGTCTGCTCGACGTAATAGCCGTTGGCAAAGTTAGCCGGGTTGTACAGGGCCGGGTCGAGACCGAGGGCCGACAGGCGGCTCTTGATCGCCGTACCATCAGCGACGTCGTTATAGATATAGCCTGTGCCACCGGTCGGCAGTGCGCCTGAGGTGGCGCGCAGCACGTAGTTATCGACACCGCCACGGAGATCGTGGTCACCGATGCGGTATTCGATGTTGGCGCTCCAGCCATGGCTGCTGTCTTCCGCGCCCGGCAGGAGGAACGTCGAACCACCGACCGTGCAACCGGTTTGCGGATCGTTAGCGAATCCCGCGCGCCTGTCGGTAATGGTCGGGCAGGCCTGACCGGTCGCCGACGTAATGTTCTGGCTGTGGTCGGAATGCGACCGGCCGTACATCGCGTTGACCGTCAGGTCATCGGTGATGTAACCCGTGTAGTGACCGATGTACGTGTTGCCACCCGGCGTCGCATTGGTCTGCGTACCGTTGTAGTTCTTCGTATAGACGTGGCCGAGATAATCGCCCTTACCGGTGTCGTAGCTATAAGCACTGATGGACTGGTCTTCGGTCTCGGTATCACCGATGCCGGTGAACTCGAGGATGTTGTTGTCCGTGATGTTCCAGTCCAACTTGGTCAGCCAGCGCTTGGTCTTGGCGACATCGTGCTCGTCGTCACTGGTGGTATTGGGACCCGTGTAATCACCGGTGTTCTTGATCCAGTCCGCTGCGGCGAAGATGAACAACTTGTCCTTGATCAGTGCGCCGCCGATGGAGCCGGAATACTGCAGGTTCTCGTTGTTGCGCAGGGCGTACGTGTTGCCC
>NZ_JBFUJE010000715.1:0-1638 GCF_056401535.1 Luteibacter sp. P4_E6
ACGGTGGGGTCCGCCAGCTCCGGATAACGTGCGCCGATCTCGTCGGTATGCAGGACGCCGGTGATCCCGTCGACGTCCTCGGCGACGCCTCTGCCGACGAAGTCGCGAATGCGCAGCAAAGCCGCTTCATCCGGCAACTGGCCGTGACGCATCATGCGGTTGCCCGCGAAGATGGCGATGCCATCGGCGTCGACCACTTCGAGCAGTTCAGGCGCGAGCGACGCCAGCAGTTCCGGATCGATACGATCGCTCTCGTTGAACGCGGTAATCAGCTTTTCGCGGACGGTGAGCAGGACGCTTTCGCTTTCGATCTTCGCCAGTTCCTCGATCGCCGACACGCGCGAGGCAAACGCGCGTGCCACCGCGTCGGTCACTTCACGCATGCGGTGATCGGCGAAAAGCGGGCTGTAGTGGTGACAGGAGATCAGGCCCCACAGCTTGCCGTTGGTGATGATCGACGCCACGAGCGTACCGGTGACCCCCATGTTGCCGAGGTATTCGAGATGCACCGGCGACACGCTGCGCAGTGAGACATCGCTGAGGTCGGTGGCGGCCGCGGTCTCCGGATCGTAGGCCGGAAGGATGTGCGCGGGGACATAGCGGCAATCGCTGATCTGACGCACGCGGTTGCGCAGGTAGAGTGCCCGCGCCTGCGCGGGGATATCCGTGGCGGGGTAGTGCAGGCCGAGGTAGGCCTCGAGGTCTTCCTTGCGCGCTTCGGCCACGACTTCGCCGTGCCAGTCGTGATCGAAGCGATAGACCATGACGCGGTCGTAGCCAAGCAGGTTGCGTACGGTGCGTGCGACGCGCGCGGCGGCGCGCTCCACGGTGGCGTCGAGCTCCAGCTTGTGCGTGAGGTCGTAGCCCACGCGGAACGGTTCGTCTTCGAAGGCACGCTCGCGCGGCTCGATCTCGATCATCCAGCGCGTGTCGTAGGCGTGCACCGAGGCGTACCACGCGGCCGGTATCGTTGCGTTGGGGAAAGCCACGGGCACCCACGCGCTATGGGCCGGGCGTTCGTCATCCTCGAACAGATCTGCCGGAAGCGATATGACTTCGTCCAGCGGAGCGTCCAGTACGGTTGCCGGTTCGACCCCGAGTACACGGGCTGCGTTCTCGCTCACCTGCAGGATGGTCCGTGTGCGCGCGTCCACCACGACCAGGACGCCGTGAGGCTGGATCGATCCGGGAATATGGATGGGTTCGCGGTCGCAGGCGGTCAGATCGGGCAGGTCAGTCATGGGCGGCAGGATCCTTCAGCGTCTGTTGAAAGCGCGCGAACATGCGCTGCGCGGCGTCGATGGCGGCGTCCTGGGAGGCCTCGTCGGGGAGTGCGTGGTCGAGGAGGGACTGGAAGCGTCGCCAGCTGGCCGGGGCGTTTTCACCGACGGCATAGAAGGTGTGCGATAGCTGGGGGTAGAGCTCGCGAAGGCGGCGGACGATCACACGGCCGCCGAGAGCGGAGCCTTCGATGACGTAGAGTTCGCCCCAGTGGGCGGCGTGGTCATGCACCGCACCCCGTTCGGTGGCCGCAAGGCCGCGCTCGGTAGGAGCCGATTTATCGGCGATAGGCGTCGCAGCGGGGTAGGTGGCGTTATCGCGCGCCGTATCGCCGATGAATCGGCTCCTACACAGATC
>NZ_JBFUJE010000716.1:0-1634 GCF_056401535.1 Luteibacter sp. P4_E6
GCCTACGGCCCGTCTCGAAGAGCCGCGCCGCGGCCCCAAGGGCCAACCCGACCGCGACTCCCGACCAGCACGAGCGTGACGCGGCGAATGCCGCTGGAAACACGCGCCCGCAACGCGGGCGAACCTTTTAAAGAACGCTCAGCGACCCTGCGCGCGTAGCTTCACATCGCCGCTGAAGGACTCGACGTGGATGTTGCCGTTGCCGCCGCCGATGGTGGTCTTGAGCTGCTTGCCGGGGCCGTCTTCGCCGCTGGAGGGATTGCCGAAATCGCTGCGGATGCTGCCGCTGAATGTCGAGGCCTCCAGCTTGGCGGAAACATCGGAAGGAAGCTGGAGCTGGACATCGCCACTCATCGAGTCGACGTCGATCTTGCCGTCGCGCGTGGGGCCGCCGTTGATCTGCGTGTCGCCCGAGACCGTGCTGAAGTTGGCCTGCTTCCAGGGGCCGCCGCCGATCGTCATGCGACCGGATACGGTCTGCGCTTCGACGCGTTCAGTGACGCTCGGCGCGATGATGTCGCCGGAAACGGTCTGCAGATCGGCCTTGGTCGCGCTGCCGGCGAGATCGATGCTCCCGCTGACGGTCTGCATGTTGATGTCCGGCGAGCGCAGGTTTCCGCGGATGCGGCCGCTGACCGAGTTGATCTCGATCTTGCCGCCGTCGAGGCCGTCGATGCTGACCGGCGCGCTGACCACGTTGATCTCGACGCTGACGGCCTTGGGCACGCGAACGTTGAGCACGGTGGGCTGCATGCGCGTGTCGCTGCCCCAGCTGAATATCGAGTGCTCTTTCGAGTCGCTATCGACGTGGATTTCCACGTTGCCTTCGTTGCCTTCGATCTCCAGAGGACGGGCGCCGTCGCCCAGCGAGCCGGAGACCTGGATCTGATTCTTGTCCCAGGCGGTCACGGTGACCTCGCCCTTGACGTTGTCGATGCTGACCTTCGCATTGGGCCGGATGTCTTTCGACAGGTTGATCGGGGTCGAGGCGAATGCCTGTCCGATCGAGAACGCCAGCAGCAGGGGGGTGATGTAGAGCGTTTTCATGAGTGGGGTCCTGGCTGTTCGCATGTTAGCCGGCTTGCTTTTCGAGGTTACGCAGACGGTCGCGCTGGCGTTCGGTCTTCAGCAGCAGACGCTGCAGGGCGGCCGAATCGGGGGAGTCCTGCATGGCCTGGGTCAGCTCCATGCGCGCGGCGTCGAGTTCCACCGCAGCTCCGGAGAGGCGCGGGTCGGTCGGTTTCCAGTGGGTTTCGCTGGCAAGGGCGTCGCTGCCAGTAGGCGCGACGAGATGGAGTCCGATGCTGCCACCGAGGAGGGCCACGCCGGCAATGGCAGCGGCCATCAGCCAGGGTTGCGCGCGTCGATGGCGCGACGTCGCGGCGACGGGCGCCTCGTCCAGACGGGCTTCGATGCCGGCCCATAGGTCACGACGGGGCGCAACCGGCCGGTTGAGGGAGCGCATCTGGCGCAGGTAATCGAGGTCATTCATGGCTTATCTCCCAGTGCGCGACGGAGTAGTCCGCGTGCACGGTGTAACTGCGCTTTCGAGGAACCGACCGCCATCCCGAGTTCAAGGGCGATCTCCTCGTGTTTCCAACCTTCCACGTCGTAAAGGACCAGCACGGCACGGG
>NZ_JBFUJE010000717.1:0-1633 GCF_056401535.1 Luteibacter sp. P4_E6
CAACTCGTGGAAGCGCGCCGCGCCCTTGAGGATTGCGACGCCGAGTTCCGCCGCCTGGAGCAGGAGCGCCAGCGCACCGAGCATGTGCTCAACCAGGTGCGCGAGAACGTCTCCGAGAAGCGCCTCGCCGCGCAGGCCTTGCAGCTTCGCGCCGAACAGCTGGCCCAGGCGATCAAGGCCTCCGGCCTCGAACTCGAAGCGCTGCTCACCGAGTTGGCCGAAGACGCCGAACCCGACCACTGGCAGAAGCAGCTCGTCGACCTCGCGCAGAAGATCGCCCGCCTGGAGCCGGTCAACCTGGCGGCGATCCAGGAACATGCCGAGCAGTCCCAGCGCAAGGAATACCTCGATGCGCAGCTGGCCGACCTGGTCAGCGCGATGGAAACGCTGGAAGGCGCGATCAAGAAGATCGACCGCGAAACCCGTCAGCGCTTCAAGGAAACCTTCGACCGGGTGAATGCGGGCGTGCAGGAACTGTTTCCCCGTTTATTCGGTGGCGGTCACGCCTATCTCGAGCTCACCGGCGACGATCTGCTCGATACCGGCGTGGCGATCATGGCGCGGCCCCCGGGCAAGCGTGTCAGCAACATCACGCTGCTCTCCGGCGGCGAGAAGGCGCTCACCGCGGTATCGCTGGTGTTCGCCATCTTCGGCCTCAATCCGGCGCCGTTCTGCCTGCTGGACGAGGTGGACGCACCGCTGGACGAAGCCAACGTCGGCCGCTTCTCGGCCATGGTCCGTGAGATGAGCGAGAAGGTGCAGTTCATATTTGTCAGCCACAACAAGGCCACCATGGAAGCCGCGTATCAGCTGTGCGGCGTTACCATGCGCGAACCGGGTGTGTCCCGCCTGGTTCAGGTCGACCTCGCCGAAGCCTCCAAGCTCGTCGGCGTGGCTTAAGTACTAAACAAGGAATCGAAGCATGAATCCCGCCATCGGCCTCGCCTGGAATCCCGCAGTAGGCATCCCGATGCTTTTCGTCGGCATCGTCGTTCTCGTGCTGATCTGGCTGTTCGGCCAGCCACGCAAGGAGCAGCAGGGCCGACGCAAGCCCGCACCGGAGACGCAGGAGCGCTCTCGCGAGCGCCGCGAGCCGGTGTTCAACGATGACGGCGACGACATCGGCGGCGAATCGTTCAGCGCCCGGGACGACCGTGCGTACGACGCGCACGACGGCAGGGAATTCAGCGCCCGCGATGAGGATGCCAACGATCCGCTGTTCCGTCCGTCGCCCCGCCAGGGCGAGCTGGACGTGGATCTGCGCGCCGAGTTGGAGCGCCTTGGCACCTCACTATCCGGTGACCGTGCGGCCRTTCACCCGCCGCAGGCTTACGACGAGCCGCCTTCGCCGCCCGCTTCGCAGCATGTGCCGCAGCAGCGCGTCGAGCCGCGGCTCGACCTGCCGTTCGACCTCGACGAGCCCGTCGCCGCGGCACCGCCGCCGGCGCCTGTCCGGTCCCCGGCACCCGCGCCCGTTCCGGCGCCCGCACCGCCGCCGAAGGCCCCGCCGCGTTCCGACCTGGGTCGTCGTCCGTCGCACGCCCCGGTTGAGCGCATCGTCAGCCTTTACGTGGTCGCTCGCGAAGGCAGCAAATTCCATGGTTCCGACCTGGTCGTTGCCGCCGAAAAGGCC
>NZ_JBFUJE010000718.1:0-1632 GCF_056401535.1 Luteibacter sp. P4_E6
CACGGCGTGAACGGCAAGGCCTACGGCTTCGCGTACGACGATGTATCCGACCAGAGCTCGACGTTGATCGAGACGCAGCCGGAACATCTCGAACTCGGGATCGGTTGGTAATGGGTTGAAGTAAGACAAGGGTGGCGGGACGACCCGCCGCCCTTTGCAAAGGAGAGCCCGGCTTACGCCGGGCTTTTTTTTTATGTAGGAGCCGATTCATCGGCGATAACCAGACCGCCAAAACGCCCGGACACCCGTCCGGACGCCCCGCGCATCGTCCGCGGACACGACCGATGCGTTCGTCCGACCGGCGTAAACCGCCCAGGAATGCGCCCTGCGGCCCATTCCATCGGTTGGCACGTCCGATGCAACATTAATCGCGAACCCCACTTCAACATCGTCAAAGGACAACGACTATGAAATTCGAAACCGCCATGCTGCAGACCTTCTTCGCCGCCGGTGTGCTGACCTGCCTGCTGATGCTGGGCGCCTTTGTGGCTTCGCCCGCTACGCATGTGGCATCGGCCGCCGCCTTCGTCGTCGCCATTCGTTGAGCGCGTCACGAGACATTTCTGTACGACGAAGATTTCTGTAGGAGCCGATTCATCGGCGATAGCCAGATTGCCGCGCCACGCCGCCTTCGATAATGTCGTCATCAGAACCCGGCCCACAKGCACGACGAATGAATCGCCCTCTCAGCGACGCAGAAAAGCAGCTTCTTTGCTGGATGCTCGAGAATGGGCCGACTTCAGCAGTTGGCTTTTTGTCTCAAGTTGATTTGCTCGAAGTTTCACCCTGGAAGTGCAAGTGCGGGTGCGCGAGCCTTCAATTCGAAATGAAGGATTGCCCTGCGCCAACGGGTGGCATGCGACCTCTAGCTGAATACGTCTTTCGGTCGGGATCGGAGCGCAGCGGCATCTTCGTATACGAACAGGCGGGTCGGCTGGCAGGGATCGAGGTCTATGGACTGACCGGAGAAGCGGCGAAGACACTTCCGAAAATCAACGATCTAGAGTCTTTCTGCGATGGCTCGCTTCCCTAAGCGCTGATGCGATCGCGGTAGTGAGGTGAACGGTAGCCTGGTTATCGCCGCTGCAGCGGCTCCCACATAAAAAAAGGCTCTTTGCGGATTACCGGGCCCGGGCGCGCGGGTTTCGGGCGGGGCATTCTTTCGCATCTCGCATCTCGCATCTCGCATCTCGCGCATAGCTCGCCTTCGGCCTCGCGGGCTCGGCTTCGCCGTCGCTTCGTACACCTGGGCGTCTCGCGGGGACACCAAGGTCTCTCACGACGATACGGTCAGCTGGACGGAGAGCCGTTGGGGGTGGGAGTTGCCGCCGAAGCCGGCCGTTACGGCGGTCGTGCAGATACGTCATTTCCGGCGCGGCGAGCGTTTTCGTCGCCGCTGCGCTGCCTCGCGCAGACGATCTCGACGCGCTGGAGCCGACCGTTTGGCGATGGCGAAGAGCCAGCAGCCGGCGCGGCGCTGCTTTGTCGGCTCGACCCACACGAACCTCAGGGATGGGAAGAGTCTTCGGTGCCCACCCTCGAGGCGAGTTCCGCACAAGTGGAGCGGCCGTAGGCCAAATAAGTACACGGCCGCGCAGCGGCCTTTCCGGTACGAAACGCGGAGGACGTGTC
>NZ_JBFUJE010000719.1:0-1627 GCF_056401535.1 Luteibacter sp. P4_E6
TTGCCTTCGGGCTGAGGTGGTATTACGTCGTCCACGCACAAGTGCTCCAGCCTCTGGATGATGTCAACGTACGCGCCGATGCGGTCGACTACTATCGCTATGCCTGGAACATGGTTCACCACTCCACGTTTAGCAACGACGTACCTGGAGGGGCCGACATTCGCGCCAACAGCTTTCGCGATCCGGGATACGCCACGCTGCTCGCGATCTGGATGAAAGCGACCTCGAACTACAGTGGCTGGTATGGAGCAGTGCTTATTACTCAAGCACTGCTAGGCGGCCTCACAGTGACGTTTCTGCTGCTGGCCGTGCGCCGTCGCGCATCAATTGCGACGCTCTCCACAGCCGCCATACTCATGGCCGTATGGCCTCATAACGTGGCGATGACCAGCTTCGTGCTTTCGGAAAACCTGCTCAGCTTCCTCTGTGYTTCCCTGYTCCTTTGCCTGAGCAACGCGTCGCACTCACCCTCTACGGGCCGTTACGTCACAGCTGGCCTCATCGCTGGAATGGCAGCATTGACCAATGCCGTCATGATCCCGTTTGGAATTGCCTTTGCCATGGCGGGGCAATGGAGGCGCATCGCGACACGCCGCCACGCACTTGCCTTCGCGGTCGCATCCCTTCTTTTGCCGGCGCTATGGGCCGTGCGTTCGGTGAATCTTCCTACCAACAAGACCTCATCGCAGCGCGCCGCGATGAACCTCGTCCAAGGATCGTRGCCCACGTACCACGCTGCGTATCAACTCGCCATGACGGGCGATGAGGACGGTGAACGGACCATCGAGGCTATGAGCTCGGAGATCGGCGCATTTCAGCAGGGCATCGGGACAGGCCTCTCTACGATGTGGGCCAGAATGAGTAAGCACCCCTTGACGTACCTTGCCTGGTACTTAGAAAAGCCAGCACTACTCTGGAGCTGGGACATTCGAATCGGCCAGGGCGACATCTACGTCTATCCGACTCGAGATTCGCCTTTCCGGTCGATCCGCCTATGGAAGGCAGCGGAAGCCGCCTGCTACCTCGCCAATCCACTAGTCCTCATCTTGGCTTTGATCGGCGCCTTTGAGGCACTATTGCGGCGCACCGCAGGCACGGTCGAGCTCGGCATGGCGACTATGGCCGTTTTAGTGACCATCGTATACAGCGTCCTGCAGTCCGAGCCACGTTATTCGGTGCCGTTTCGTGGCGTTGAGATTATCTTGGCGTGTGCTGGAGCCACAGCGGTCAGCCGACGGCTCCTCACCCGCCGAGGCAATCGGCGGCGGGAGATCCGAGAGAGCATAACGCCATGAAAGCTCACTTTCCGACGGCTCGCCCGGCGCTGCTTATTGCGGCGATGACCGTGCTCGCGCTCTTGGTACGCCTCTTCTACGTGCGCACTGCGATTGTCGACCACCCCCTCCGCGGCGATGCGGTCCAGTACTTTGCCTATGCATTGAATCTGGTTGACCACCACATCTTCTCGATCGTGTCGCCAGATGGCATTGCAAAGCCGGACAGCTTCCGAGACCCGGGTTACCCCTTGTTCTTGGCCCTCATGGTGAAGCTGTTTGGCAGAGGGCAACCGTTTTATCTCGCCGTCCTAGACGTCCAGTGCGTACTCTCCGCCCTCACCGTAGGTATG
>NZ_JBFUJE010000720.1:0-1625 GCF_056401535.1 Luteibacter sp. P4_E6
GGCCGGCCTGCTCCATGCCGATGAACCACTGCGGCGTGGCACGGAAGATCACCGGCGTCTTGTGGCGCCAGCAATGCGGGTAGCTGTGCGTAAGCTTGGCGAAGGCGAGCAGTACGCCGCGAGCGCGCAGCAGGTCGACGATCGCGTCGTTGGCCTTCCAGATATGCATGCCGGCGAACGACACGTCGCCCGCGAGCGGAAGGTCGCTGCGATACACGCCACGGCCGTCCACGTAGTTGAGCGTACCGATGCCGTAGTGCTGGCTGACCACGAAGTCTTCCGCACCGTGGTCGGGCGAGGTGTGCACCGCGCCGGTACCGTCTTCGTCGGACACATGCTCGCCGAGGATGACCGGCACGTGCTTGTCGTAGAACGGGTGACGCAGCGGCTGGTTCTCCAGCACCGCACCCTGCACGCGACCGAGCACGTTCACGGTATCCACGCCGTAGCGCGCCAGCGCTTTCTCCGCCAGCGCCGAGGCGATGACGAGCAGCAGCGGCTTGCCGTTACGCGAAGGACCTTCGACCAGCGAGTATTCGATCTCGCCACCGAGCGACACGGCCTGGCTGGCCGGCAGCGTCCACGGCGTCGTCGTCCAGATCGGCACGGCGATCATGGCGTCATCGGCGGCGATGCCGAACAGCGCGCCGAAGGACACGGGGTCCACGGCGTCGTAGGCGACATCCACGGCCGGCGAGGTCTTGTCGGCGTATTCGATTTCCGCCTCGGCCAGTGCCGAACCGCAGTCGAAGCACCAATAGACCGGCTTCGCCCCGCGCACGACGTGGCCGTTCTCCACGATGCGCGCGAGGGCGCGGATCATGTCGGCTTCGTAGGTGAAATCCAGCGTGCGATACGGCTTTTCCCAGTCGCCCAGGACACCGAGGCGCTTGAAGTCCACGCGCTGCAGATCGATCTGCGCCATGGCGTATTCGCGGCACTTCTGGCGGAAGGCGGCGGCGTCGAGCTTGTCGCCCGCCTTGCCGAACTTCTTCTCGATGGCGATTTCGATGGGCAGGCCGTGGCAGTCCCAGCCGGGCACATAGGGCGCGCGGTAGCCCGCCATCAGCTTCGACTTGACGACGACGTCCTTGAGCACCTTGTTCACCGCGTGCCCAAGGTGAATCGCACCGTTCGCATAGGGCGGGCCATCGTGCAGCACGAACACCTTGTCGCGGTCGGCAGCCTTTTCCTGGATCTGCGCGTAGCGGTTCACGCGCTCCCAGTTGGCCAGCCAGCCCGGCTCGCGCTTGGGCAGGTCGCCGCGCATCGGGAAGGCCGTCTGCGGCAGGTTGATCGTGTTCTTGTAATCCTGGGTCATCGCTGTCAACCGTGGTTTTCTGAGGCAAGCATGGGGTTCATGCCAAGGGCTTGCCGGGCGGCGATCTCGTCCTGATGCATCTGTGCAGTCAGGGCGTCGAGGCCGTCGAATTTTTCTTCGTCACGCAGTTTCCGCACGAACTCCACGCCGATGCGCTGGCCGTAGAGGTCACCGGAGAAATCGAACAGGTGCGCCTCGAGCAGGGGCTCGCGCACCTCGTTCACCGTCGGCCGGAAGCCGAGGCTTGCCACGCCGGGCCAACTGCAGGGTCCGTCACCGATACCGATGCGCACGGCGAAAATAC
>NZ_JBFUJE010000721.1:0-1624 GCF_056401535.1 Luteibacter sp. P4_E6
CTCCCGGCGATCTTCAGTTCCTCCCTGTTGCCCCATGAACTGGCCGGTCTTTCCGCTTCGCATCGGGTCATCCAGTCGGAGGGCTGGCGTCGCCAGCGCCTGAGGCAGGTCACGCGACGCGTGCGCAGCGAGCTGACCGAACTGGGCTATCCCATCGCCGACGGCACCGAGCAGATCGTCGCGTTCGAAGCCGGCGTGGAGATCCTTACCGGGCGCGTGCGCGACGTCATGGAACACCACGGCGTGTTCGGTTYGGTGTTCAGTGCGCCTGCCACCACGGCCAACCGCTCATTGCTGCGCCTGACCCTGAATGCAGGCATGAGCGACGCCGATGTGGAGCGCCTGATCGACGTGTGCCGCGTGGCACGCGATGCCCTGGACCTGCCTGCATGGAGTGCCACGCGCCGGTTGTCTCGAGAGGCGGCCCGATCACTGTCGACCGAAGTGGCCTGACCTCAGGCGCGGGCGCATCCCTTTGCACTCAGTGCAACGAGACGCGCCCGCGCAGGATGTCCCAGAACATCGCCCAGTCACCCATCAAGCTATACAGGGGATGCTTGAAGGTGGCGGGGCGATTCTTCTCGAAGACGAAATGCCCCACCCATGCGAAGCCGTAGCCGCCGACCAGCGCCAGCCCTAACCAGCGCAGCTGGCCGGTGGCGACGAGCATCGCCAGCGCCGCCAGCACGACCCAGCTTCCGGCGAAATGCAGGCGCCGGCAGCGGACGTCGGCGTGCTCGCCCAGGTAGTAGGGATAGAAGTCGCGGAAACTGGCAAAGCGTGCCATCACGAAGCTCCGTTCAATACGTGGGCAGGGGAATCCGCTCGTACGCATCGCCGGGAACGATCGGAAAACGACCTTCCGACCACTCCACCTTGGCCGCCTCGATCAACGCCGGCGAACTCGCGACGAAATTCCACCACAGATGGCGCTCGCCATCGAGTGGTGCGCCGCCGAACAGCATGATCAGGGAAGGCTCGCGAGCCGTGAGCACGGGAGGCTCGCCGTCGACGGCCACGCCCATATCCAACGCACCGAGCTCGAGGTCGCCAAAGCGCGCGGCTCCTTCGACCACATAAGCGCCCCACTCTGCATGCTGCTCCGGCATGGTCAGCGTCGCTCCCGCCTCGAGACGCGCTTCGACGAAGAACATCGGCGCGTAGACGTGCACGGGAGACGTTACGCCGAAGGCATCGCCGGCAATAACAACCAGCCTGGCGCCATCACGCGTCACCCTCGGCAGCGTGTCGGCGCCGTGGTGGTGGAACTCGGGATCGATGCGCTCGTGGGATTTAGGCAGGGCCACCCACACCTGGATGCCGTGCAGGTTCTGCCCATGGTGACGCTCGTCCGGCGGCGTGCGTTCGGAGTGCACGATCCCACGCCCCGCCGTCATCCAGTTCACGTCACCCGGATGGATATCGACGGCGCTGCCCAGACTGTCGCGGTGGCGGATCGCGCCGGCGAACAGCCAGGTGACCGTGGCCAGCCCGATGTGCGGGTGCGGGCGCACGTCCATGCCGGTGTCTTCGCCAAAGGCGGCCGGGCCCATCTGGTCGAAGAAGACGAACGGACCGACGTGCCTGGCCTTCAGGTGCGGAAGCATGCGCCGCACGACAAACC
>NZ_JBFUJE010000722.1:0-1616 GCF_056401535.1 Luteibacter sp. P4_E6
GAGGATCAGGACGGGCAGGTCGGGGAAGGGACCCACCCGGCGTGTCTCGTCCCCGGATTGCCGCACGGCGTCCAGCTCGGCCTCGAGCGCGTCGAACTGTGTCGGATCGCAGTTATCCGCCTGGATGACGGCGGCGTACGCTTCAAAGCCCGGCGGGACGCTTGAGCAAACCCCTTGCAAGCGATACCAGCCGATCGTCATGAGCAGCTTTTGCCACGGCATTTCCGCGCGCTGGGTGTCCTGGATGGCGACGAGGCTCTTAGGTACGCGATCGTCCTGACCTGGAGTGGCACCGTCGATAAACACCAGTGCTGCCAGGTCGCTCCGGTAGTGGCCGGCGTAGGCACGCAGGTAGAGGCCGGAAATGGAGTGGCCTGCCAGGACGAAGGGCCTGTCGATACCCGCGACGCGAATGAGGTCGTGCAGCTGCGCGGCCAGCGTATCCGCGTCATGGGGACGCGGCGTCATGGCGCTCGTACCGAAGCCGCTCCGATCGAACGAGCAGACGCGGGTCACTTTCGCCAGTGCTGGCTGGACTTTCAACCAGGTCGTGAAGTCGTCGCCGAGGCCGGTATCGAGCATCACGGTGGGTGACCCCTCGCCAGAGCAGACCAGATGCACGTCGTACCCATTGACCTTGTAGATCTCACCGGGGGCGTGGGCCAGGGAACGCAGCTTTCGAAGCGAAAGCTCGTTGTAAGCCGTCCCGGCAATGAGGAGGACGAGGGCCAGCGAGGCGACGGCGACTGCGGCGATGGCGAGAACTTTCTTGGGCGTAGTCATGTCAACGCGATGCTCCTCGCTGCCGCGGACGGGAGCCCGTGCCATCGGTCATGAAGTGAGCTCCACCTTCGGCATTGCACGCTTGAACGAACCTGTAGGAGCCGATTCATCGGCGATCCCGCGGCAGCGGGCCAGGTTGTCGCGAATCAGCCTGTCGCTAGCTACGCTGTCGCTAGCACCCTTCGCCGATGAATCGGCTCCTACTGTGGCGGTTGGAATCCGGAGAACGGGTTGGCGTCGGCAAGCGCGGCGCCATGACGCACGGCTTACGACACCGGGCGGTGCCATCGCTCGGTCGCTTCGTCGACGGGCGCCATGCATTCGACGCGTAGCTCCTGCGGGCCGGGACTGCGCGGTGTGCCGACGGTCGTCACGAGCGAGAAGTAGCTAAGCCGGCGGTTCGCATCGACGAGGGTGAGGGGGATGACGGGGAGATCGGCGGCGCGGTCGTCCTGCGCGACACGTCCCGTGCCGGGATAGGCCATGAGCGCGTCGAGGAGCACGCGCGTCGGCTCGTCAATGGCTCCACCGACGGCTTCCCGCCGCACGCGCTGAAGCATGGAGGCGGAAAACCGGTCCCAGTCCCCAATGAAGGGCCGCAAGCCCTCGGGGTCGAAGATCATGTGGAGGATGTTGCGCGGACGAGGCCAGCGGTCCAGGTCGATGAACGAGCCGAGGAGCCGCTTCGTCGCCTCGTTGACCATCACCACGTTCCAGTAGCGATCCATGACCAGCGCGGGAAACGGCTCATGCTGCAGGATCATGCGCTGGAGGGCGTGACGGACGATCACGAAAGAGCCCGTGTCCCAGGACTCGTCCGCGTCGTAGAGAGG
>NZ_JBFUJE010000723.1:0-1611 GCF_056401535.1 Luteibacter sp. P4_E6
ATCTACATCAACGCGAAGGATCGCAGCCATGACTGAACGAACGCAGGAATACGCAGTCTTGGCGGCCGGCACCTATCAGGATCTCCTGATTGGCGACAGGATCCGTGCGGGAAACGACGACTACGTTGTGTTTGCCTCTGCAGCCAGCCCCATCTCTGGCTTTCGGGCGACTGCTTTTCGCGACGAGTCCAATGGGCGCACGGTACTGGCATATCGGGGAACGGATGCCGCCGACGACTACGTTGTCGACGCCGCGATGTTCTCAGCGAAGGTCAACGTGCAGCAGTGGGAGGCCGATGCCTTTACGAGACATGCCATTGATCTTGCAGAGGACTACGCGGCAGCGAGTCACAAGCCGCTCAATGTGACTGTCAYGGGGCACTCCCTCGGCGGCACGCTCGCCCAGATCAATGCCTCGAAGTATGACCTGCACGGTGAAACATTCAATGCCTATGGCGCGGTAGGTCTTGGGCGAGACATTTATCCTGGCCGCCACGAGATGATAAATCATGCTCGCGCCGGCGACCCTGTCAGCGCTGCAAACCAACACTTTGGCGAAGTTAAGATCTACGCGACTGCCGATGACATCGATCGGATGGCTCATGCGGGCTATGGGTCCGGAAACGCCGGCGCGGTCACCCGATCGATATCGATCCAATCCCACTACATGGACAACTTCATTCCGAAAGCCGGAGAAGCGCCTCTGATCGGCCCTGAGGGGGAGGCTCGCTACAAAGCGAACCAGTCCATGGTCGATCACTATCGGGCCGATGTGATGGGTGCGCGCGAGGTTGCGACGCAGGTGGCAGGCTCACCCGCTCTCGTCGGACCCGCTCTGGCAATAGGGGCCAGCAAGATCTATGCAGAGCAACTTAGGAATGACGGACACGAGCTCATGTCACGCTCGGCTCCCATCGGAAGAGCGGTAGGACAAGCGGGCGCCGAGGTATCCGCCGCCATCGGCGCTGCGGCGAACCACCTCGGGCACGATGTCGCGGTCGGGGCGCGCGCCGTTGGCATAGTTCCGTCTTATGGCGCAGACGCTGCATGGGGCTCACGCACAGGATCGGCCGAACTAGACCGCCTGCTTCACCCACCGAAGCTGAGCGACGTTGCGCACCCCGATAACGCCATGTTCCAACAGGCACTCCAAGGCGTCCACGGCGTCGACGCATCCACGGGACGCAAGCCAGATCAGATGAGCGAGAACCTGGCAGGCGCCCTGACCGTCGAGGCTCGGCGAAACGGCATGAGCCACATCGACCACGTTGTCATGAACGACGATTTCAGCCGCGCCTACGCCATGCAGGGCGAGGCGAGCTCGCCGTTCAAGAAGTTCGCCGAGGTCCCCACAGAGGTCGGCATCGCGACATCCCTCGAACAGAGCAGCCGGGATTGGCAGCAGGCCGCAGCGCAGAACACGGCACAGCAGCCTGACGTCAGCCACGCAATAGCCTCTCCGTCGCAGACAGAGGCGTCTCCCGCACACACACCACATTCCCAGAGCCGCTAGGAGCACATGCGACCCATGATCTCCCTTCGTACCAAGGCCGCACTCGCGGCGCTCTCCTTCACTGCCTACTCCGCTTACGGTGCCGCCATGAACAAGCC
>NZ_JBFUJE010000724.1:0-1606 GCF_056401535.1 Luteibacter sp. P4_E6
ACGAGCTCCAGGAGCAGCCTGATGGGAGTGCGTGGACGAGCATCGCCTCCTCCGCCGCCCTCAATCGCCAAATCACCCACGCCGCCGCTGGCACGTTCCACTATCAGGTCCGTGCCTGCAACACGGGTGGATGTGGGGCATGGAGTGCGCCCGCTACGACCGTGGTGGCCCCGCCACCGTCGGCCCCCATTGCGCCCTCGTCCGTCAGTGCGTCGCTGGCTGGCAACCTCTCGACCATTACAGTGACCTGGTCGAGTTCACCGACGGCGACGTCTTACAACGTGCAGCAAGCCATCAACGGCGGTGCATGGGCTGATATTTATTCCGGTGCCAGCACCACCGCATCGGTCGCCAATCCCGGCGATGGCAATTACGCCTACCAGGCGCGCGCGTGCAATCCGACCGGATGCAGTGCCTGGACGGCCAGCGCCGCCGTGCATGTTGCGCACATCCCGCCAGCGCCCGGCTCTATCAGCGTACCGGGGACGAGCACGGGCGTCTTGGGCATCAGCTGGCCGGCTGTGACCTATGCGACGAGCTATTCACTCGAGCAAAGCACGGACAGCGCCAACTACGGGGCTGTCTACAACGGTGCGGCTACCAGCGCGAGCATCGGGGTGGGTGCGACCGGGGTGTATTACTACCGGGTCAAGGGCTGCAACGCCAACGGCTGTGGACCGTACAGTCCGGTCGGTGCATCGTCCGTCACAATCCGGCCGTCGCAGCCGCCTGCCATCTCCGGGCCAGGGAGCAGCAACAACGGGTGTTACACCATCAACTGGGGTGGCGTGCCCGGCGCGACATCGTACGTGATGCAGGAAAACACCAACGGCGCTGGCTGGGTGACCGTCGGCAACAACGGCTCTGGCGCCCTCGGCATCTGTGGGAAGGGCAACGGCACGTACTACTACCAGGTCCAGGGGTGCAACTCGGCTGGGTGCGGGCCGTTCAGCGCGGTCGTGGCCGTGACTGTTTCCCTCGTGCCACCGCTGCCGGGCGGGATCCACATGACCGACACGGTGAGCGGACGGCAGGAGCGATACACCATCCTGTGGAATGCCTCAACGGGTACCACGCGCTACGAAATTCTCCGGGTCCAGACCAACAACCTCATCAATGCAGGGACCGCCACGTCTTACGTGGTCGAGTCTGGGACTTCGCCATACGAGCTGCAGTACACCTACCGAGTGCGGGCCTGCAATGACCAGGGTTGCTCGGCGTGGTCGGGAGACATTGCGGGATGAACGCCATGACCCGAATACTTAGGGCGCTTCGTGCCGTGACGACACGGATTCTTCGGGCGCATTCCGGACCACACCTGGAATCGAAAGGGACGCACATGAAGGCAACGATTCTCGCCCTATTGGGCCTCCTGTTTTTCCAGTGTGCGCCGGTTCTCGCGGTGGAGACCGTCACCTACTACTACACCAACCCACAGGGCACACCGCTAGCCACAGCGGATGCTGCGGGAAACATCCTGTCGAGCTCCGACTACAGGCCATACGGCGGACAGTCGCTCGGCACCCCAACCGCGGGACCTGGTTACACCGGACACGTCAACGACCCAGATGCGGGGCTGGTGTACATGCAGGCCCGGTACTACGAC
>NZ_JBFUJE010000725.1:0-1598 GCF_056401535.1 Luteibacter sp. P4_E6
GTCTGTGCGAAGGCGCGTGCACGCTGGAGCAGGGTGATTTCGGTGCTGTAACGATCGGCAGCGTTGAAAAATGGGTCACTGACGAAGCGATTCGCCAGGGCTGGCGTCCTGATCTTTCGCGCGTCCGCGAAACCGGTCAGCGCGTCGCCATCGTGGGTGCCGGTCCGGCGGGCCTGTCCTGTGCCGACCGTTTGCGCCGTGCGGGTATCGCTGCGGATGTCTACGACAGCCAGCACGAAATTGGTGGCCTGCTCACCTTCGGTATCCCGCCCTTCAAGCTGGACAAATCCGTCGTGCGCACGCGGCGCATGGTGCTCGAGGGCATGGGCGTGCGTTTCCATCTCGGCGTAGAGATCGGCCGGGACATCGCCTTTGACGAATTGCTCGCCGACTACGATGCCGTGTTCGTCGGCACGGGTGCCTACACCTATGTCGATGGCCAGCTCGAGGGGCGCGACCTCGGCGGCGTGCACGATGCGCTGCCCTTCCTCATTGCCAATGTCGAACGCCTGCTGCGCGACGAAGAACCGGCACCGGGCTATGACCTTGCCGGGAAACATGTCGTCGTACTCGGCGGCGGCGACACCGGCATGGACTGCAATCGCACGGCGATCCGCCTCGGCGCCGCTTCGGTCACCTGCGTTTATCGTCGCGACGAATCCAGCATGCCCGGCTCGCGGCGCGAAGTGGGTTACAGCCGTGAGGAAGGCGTGCGCTTCCTGTTCCAGCAGCAGCCCATCGCGCTGGTCGGCGAAGGCGGCAAGGTCACCGCGGTTCGCGTGGTCGAGACACAGCTTGTCGACGATGGCGATGGACGCCCGCGTCCACGCAACGTCGAAGGCAGCGAAACCGACCTGCGTGCCGACGTGGTGATCCAGGCCTTCGGCTTCCAGCCGAGCCCGCCTGACTGGTGCGATACCTTCGGTGTGGAGCGCGATCGCAGTGGTCGCATCGTCGCCGGTGGCGAGGGTCGCTTGCCCTTGCAGACCAGCAATCCGCGCATCTTTGCCGGTGGCGATAATGTGCGTGGCGCCGACCTCGTGGTGCGCGCCGTCTATGACGGACGTGAAGCGGCCGGGTCGATCGCGCTGATGCTGGCGAATGCGAAGCTGGCGTTGAAGGTGGCGGTCTGATCGACCGCCCGGAGGCCGAGCCGTTTCTGCAAAACCTTGCGGCAGCGGGTAGGGCACAATAGGTCCATGCTCCTCCGGGCCACTCCCCACCCATGTGCCTGATCGCCTTCGCCTGGCATGTCCATCCGCGCTGGCGGCTGGTGCTTGTCGGCAATCGCGACGAGTTCCACGCGCGTCCGACGGAGCCGCTCGCCCCGTGGGTTGAAGCACCCGATGTGATCGCCGGGCGCGATCTCGAAGCCGGTGGCACCTGGGCAGGCGTGGCGCCGCATGGCCGCGTCAGCGTCATCACCAACGTGCGCGACATGACGGCGGACCACAGCGGGCTGTCGCGTGGGCTGTTGGTGGCGGACTACCTCGGCTCCAACGTGCCAGCCCGCGCCCACGCGATCGAACTGATGTCCAGCGCCAAAGGCTACCGCCCCTTCAACCTGCTGACCTTCGACCACGACGATGCCTATTACC
>NZ_JBFUJE010000726.1:0-1597 GCF_056401535.1 Luteibacter sp. P4_E6
CTCAGGTGCCCCGCCATGATCACGATGATGAAAACGGCGATGGAGCTGCCGGTCATCTGCGCCCTGATGATTGCGGCGATGATGATCGGCGCGGGGGCGAGGCAGAGCACGGGTACCAGCTCCGGGTGGCCACCGTAGCCGTGCCAGATGACCCCCAGCAGAGCGATCGAAACGGTCATGAGCAGGTAAAAGTCCGGGGTGAGCCGGGGCTCATGGCGTACGGCGGCATCGGGGCTCCGAACGCTGATCCATACGGGTACATAGAGCACGTAGCCGAGCGAGTGGGCCAGGGCGATGTTCGGCCAGTCGCTGAGGATCGAGCCGTGAAACGACGTGTAGCGGCTGGCGTGTTCGATCAGCGTGGCGCAGGCGGCCGGCAGGGCGATCACCGCCACGGCGGCGAATGCATAGAGTCTTGTGAAGTCTTCCAATGGCGGCAAACGGGACGGGACGCGCTGGAGCACCCACGCCGCTACCGGGGTGAGGAGTACCGCCGGCGAAACCACCAGGGCCGTATCCATCAGCGGCAGACCGAAGCTCACGCCGGTCACGACGAGTCCGAGCAGCGCCGCCCCCATAAGGGCGGCCCACAGGTTTCGCGGTGTCGCGAGCAAGGCCCCCAGGAGCACCGCGCCGGGGAACCAAACGATGTGCGTGCCACCCTGGTGGCTCCACAGGGCGGCGGACAGCAACTGGGCGGCCATGACGCCCGCAAAAACGCCCCCGCACCAACGGGTCACGCTATGCGTCGACGGCAAGGTCTTCGTCATCGGCTCTCCCACCGCCCCGTGAAACGGCCCCAACCAGCTGTCGTAACATGCCTGGGTGGCCCCCACCACACCCCATGCCGACTATACCCGTGCGGCGGCCGAAGGGTGTCGATGCGGCCGGACGTCATGCGGACGACCCGGTGGAAGAACCCCTGTGGCGGAAAGATGCCGATTATCGCCATCCGCGGAAGATCGAGGTGAGGCCGGTAGTTTTACCTACGCGGGCAGGGTGAAAGTTCGCTTATCGCTCGGGCGCGCACGCCGCACTCTACATGTCACTGTCACCGATGTCGGATCGTGACCATGGATCGTCGAATCGTCCCCGTCCTGATCGCCGCGGCGCCCAGCCTGAAAGGCTCGGTGAGCTACGCGACGTCACCCTCCGCCGGGTGCTCCCGAACATGACTTTCGCGCTCTGACGGCGATGCATGAGCCCGTCGAAGATTTCCCCATAGCGGTCGATGTCGTTGTCGCCGATCACCATCGCGTGGTCGCGGAAGGCGTTGCCGCGTTGCTCACGCCGCATGTTCGATCCGTTGTGTTGGTGTACTCGGCGGTCGCGCTGCTTGAACGTGTCGGGCCCGGCATGCTGGTGGTCGGTGACATCGACCTGCCCGATATGCCCGGCCTTGAGCCGGTGCGTCGAATTGCCGAGCGTCGGAACGGTAGTCGGTTCATCGTGCTATCCGGCCATGACGAGCCCCTGATTGTGCAGGATGCGATGCAGTCGGGCGCCTGGGCGTACGTGCTCAAGCAGTCGCCACGCAATGAGCTTCTGGATGCCATGACGGAAGTGCTTGACGGTCGGCGCTATGTCAGTCCCGGAC
>NZ_JBFUJE010000727.1:0-1592 GCF_056401535.1 Luteibacter sp. P4_E6
CATGCGGAACGCGCCGCCGATCTCGATGAGCTCGCCGCGCGAGATGACCGCCTCGCGGCGCAGGGCGAAGGTGTTGAGGCAGAGCAGCACGGCCGCGGCGTTGTTGTTGACCACCGTGGCGTCTTCGGCGCCGGTCAGTTCACGCAGGAGGCGGCGGACGTGGTCGTCACGTTCGCCCCGTGATCCGGTGGCGAGATCGTATTCGAGCGCCACGGGGTGACCCATCGATGCCACGGCTGCCTCGATGGCGCTATCGGCTAAGACGGCGCGGCCGAGGTTGGTGTGCAGCACGGTTCCGGTGAGGTTGAACACCGGTCGCAGACCAGCGGGCCGGGCGTCCAACAGGTTTGCGGCGCGCTTGACGACTTCGTCGGCATCCGGCGCTACGCCGGGCGAGGTGCGCAACGCGGCCCGTACGTCGTCGATCACGCGGCGAATCGCGTCGGTAGCGGCTACCCGCCCGTGACGATCCAGCAGCAAGGCGGCCCCTTCGGTCGCCAGCACAGTGGCGACGGCGGGAAGGCGGCGAAGGGCATTCGTGTCGGGCTCGGCCATGGACACGATTATCTACCCGATATCTTCCTCGCTGTCTCCCGTCAGCAGCAGCGGGTTCGGGGCATGGCGGGCAAAACCTTCCTCGCTGACCATCAGTTCCAGGCCGAGCGAGGCGAGGTCATCGGCATAGGGGTCCACCTGGGTGTCGCGCACCTGGTAGAGCAGCTTGCTATAGGTGTGACACTCGGCACAGGTTTCGAGCTTGACCAGGCCGGCATCGCCCTCGATGCCCTCCTGGGTCAGCTTGCGGGTGCCTCCGCACGTAACGCACACGGTGCGGGTGTGGTTCCAGGCGGTGGAGCACATCGAGCAATAGAGGTACCGGGTGCCCGGAATCAAGCCGGTGGCGGTGATGACACCGGATACCGAAGGCGAGCCGCAGCAGGGACAGAGGGATCGTTGCTCGAGCAGCCGGAGGTCGGCGGCGTCGAGACGGGCCGCGGAGCCGGTGAAGTAAACCTGCAGCGCGGCGGCGATGAAGACGGCTGCACCGATATCCGCCGGGGGAACGTGCCCGCGGAGGAAGTTGTTGGCGTGTCCTTCGAGTGCGGCGATGTCGGTATGGCGCAGGGTGTCAATGGCGTCGAGGGTGGCCGGAGGGAGGTCGGCGTCGGGATGCTGGACATGATCGAGCACGGATGTGAGGCCTTCGCGCCAGGAGGCGTCGCGGTGGTGGCCATCGGCAGCCAACGGCGGCATGCGCGCCTCGGTGGCGCGGGCGACGGCTTGCGGATCGACCATGCCGGCGGGTGCGAGCGTGGTCGACACCCTGTGTTGGGCACGGGCAACGCGAGCCAGGAAGYGCAGCCAGGGCTCCATGGGATGGCCGGTGGCAAGGTGGTCCAGCCTTGCCGCTGTGGCGGCGAAGCGCCGCGCCGGGTCCGGCATCACGATGGGTGAGGGAGACTTGACCCCGGGGTGAGAGGGACCGCTCCAGGACGCGTCGGGTGGTGCCTCGGCTTGCTTCACGGATTCTTCCTGGGCGTGGTCTTGCTGACACGACGGCTTGCCGCCAACTGGTAGAACCACTTGCGATG
>NZ_JBFUJE010000728.1:0-1585 GCF_056401535.1 Luteibacter sp. P4_E6
GGTCGACAGCATGCAGTTGATCGAACTCAACCGGGCCGGACACATTCTCTGATCGGGTAGGATCGGGGCATCCCCTCAGGAGGTGCCCATGAACAGCGAAAACGACGGTATCGACCTGGCCGCCGAACCCAGCGGCAACGGCTGCGTGGAGTGCCTGGCGGCCGGCACCTGGTGGTTCCATCTGCGCCGCTGCGCCCAGTGCGGCCATATCGGCTGCTGCGACGACTCGTTGCACAAGCACGCCAGCAAGCATGCGCATGCCACCGGCCATCCCGTCATCCAGAGCTTCGAGCCCGGCGAAGACTGGTTCTACGATTACCGCACCGACGACATGTTCGACGGGCCGTCGCTCAAGCCTCCGCACAGCCATCCGCGCGACCAACCGACGCCGGGCCCCGAAGGCCTCGTGCCGCGCCGCTGGCAGGCCGTACTCGCGCGCGGCGAGGAAAACCCGTGAAGGCCATCGTCTTCGACGAGTTCGGTGCGGCCGATGTCCTTCAGCTCAGGGACGTCGCAGAGCCCGAGCTTCGGGACAGCGACCTTCTCATCCGTAATCATGCTGCAGGGGTCAATCGCGCCGACATCATCCAGCGCACGGGTGGCTACGGGAAAGACAGCTTCGGCGACTCCGCCATCATGGGCCTGGAACTTGCCGGTGAAGTGATCGCGGTGGGCAAGGACGTGCAAGGTTTCGCCATCGGCGACCGCGTGATGGGTATTGTCGGTGGCGGTGGCTACGCCGAACAGGCCCGCATAGACTACCGCATGGCCATGCGGATTCCCGAAGGCGTCGACTATGTGCGGGCGGCCGGTATTCCCGAGGCGTTCGTCACCGCCCACGAAGCCGCCTTCCACCTCGGCCGGCTCGACGCCGGCGAGAGCATCCTCATTCACGCGGCGGCCAGCGGCGTCGGTTCTGCCGCCGTGCAGCTCGCGCATGCGGCGGGTGCACGGGTTTTTGCCACGGCAAGCGCCACCAAGCTCGGCCGCGTGCGCGAGCTCGGGGCGGATATCGCCATCGACTACAACACCGACGACTTCGCGAAAGTGATCGGGAGCGAGACCGGCGGCAAGGGTGTCGACGTAATCGTGGATTTCATCGGTGCGCCCTACTTCGAACGCAACCTGGCGTCACTCGACTTCGGCGGACGGCTCATCGAAGTCGGCCTCCTCGGCGGGGCGAAGGGTGCCTCCCTGCCCCTGGACCGCCTGCTGTATCGCCACCTGCAGATCATCGGCACGGTGATGAAGTCGCGCCCACAGAGTGTCAAGCAGGCCATGACGAGACGCTTCCGCGATCGCTGGCTGGATGCGTTCAACGACGGCACGCTCGTGCCGGTCATCGACAGCACGTTCCCCCTCGCCGAGGCCGCGGCGGCGCATAAGCGCATGGAGTCCTCGTCCAGTGTCGGTAAGATCATCCTCACCATGTAGCAGCAAAGACGAGCTTGACGATGAGTGACACGATTACCTGGGACGATTTCGAGAAGGTGATGCTGGTGGCAGGCACCGTGGTCCGCGCCGAGATCTTTCCCGAAGCGAAGCGCCCTGCCTATCTGATCTGGGTGGACTTCGGGCCTCACGG
>NZ_JBFUJE010000729.1:0-1570 GCF_056401535.1 Luteibacter sp. P4_E6
CCCAGCGTGCGCGATGGCGATGGCCGCTGAGGACGCGCAAGGCTCCCGCGTCGGCAAGGCGTTCTCGCTCGAAGCGATTCATGCCGGCGCGGCGGGCGAGATCGGCCAGGTCGCGAAACGGTGTCTCAGCACGCGCGGCGACGATTCGCACACCGAGATCGGCGGACAGGCCGCCGATCAGTCGTAAGCCCAGGCGCAGGGCGAAGGTGTCGGATGTATTCGGTAAGCGCTCCAGGGTGCAGTCCCAGTCGCTGGCTGTGACATCCGGCGGGCGAACTTCCACGCCATGCCGACGAAGATCGGCCACCAGTTGTGCTGGCGCGTAGAAGCCCATCGGCTGGCTATTGAGCAGCGCACAGGTGAAGACCGCCGGGTGGTGGCACTTCATGTAGGAGGACGCATAGGCGATCAGGGCGAAACCGGCCGAATGCGATTCGGGAAAACCGTAGCTGCCAAAGCCCTGGATCTGGTCGATGATCTGCTGGGTGAATTCCGGTGTGTATCCGTTCTCCGCCATATTGCGGCGAATCCTCGGCTCGAATTTCTGCAGACCGCCGCGGCGCTTCCATGCCGCCATGGAGCGGCGCAATTCGTCCGATTCGCCGGCGGTAAAATTCGCGACGACCTGCAGGATCGCCATGACCTGCTCCTGGAAGATCGGCACGCCGAGCGTACGTTCCAGCACCGGTCGCACGCCGTGTTCGTAGACGATCTCATTGGCGGGAAGCTTTCGACGCTGCAGGTAGGGATGGACCATGCCGCCCTGGATAGGACCGGGCCTGACGATGGCCACCTGGATAACCAGGTCGTAATAGCACGCGGGTTTCAGTCGCGGCAGCATGGACATCTGCGCGCGCGATTCGATCTGGAAGACACCGACGGTATCGGCGTTCTGGATCATCGTGTAGGTGTCGGGGTCGTCCATGGGAATGTCGGCGAGGCGACGGTAATCCTCACCGCCAAGCTTGCGTAACAGCTCGACCGCTTTGCGCATGCAGGTGAGCATGCCCAGCGCCAGGCAGTCCACCTTGAGCAGCTTCATCGTTTCCAGGTCATCCTTGTCCCACTGGATGATCGTGCGATCGTCCATGGCGGCGTTCTCCACGGGAACGAGGTAGTGCAATGGCGTGTCGGAGATGACGAAGCCACCGACATGTTGCGACAGGTGCCGGGGCATGCCGTTGAGTTCCTCCACCAGCACGACCAGCTGGCGAAGGGTCCGGCTGCCGATGTCGAAACCACGCTCCTGAAGGCGCACGGTGATCGGTACATCGCCATGCGCATGCGAGTAGGCATGGCTGAGTTGGTCGAGCTGGTCTTCCGACAGGCCAAGCGCGCGACCCACATCGCGCGCGGCACTCTTGCGCCGATAGCTGATCACGGTGGCGGCGAGTGCGGCACGTTCGCGTCCGTATTTGTTGAAGACGTACTGCAGCACTTCCTCGCGGCGTTCGTGTTCGAAGTCGACATCGATATCCGGCGGYTCRTYKCGTTCGRTCGAAATGAAKCGTTCRAAGAGGGTGGAGATCTGCGCCGGATTGACCTCGGTAATGGCCAGGCAGAAGCAGAC
>NZ_JBFUJE010000730.1:0-1569 GCF_056401535.1 Luteibacter sp. P4_E6
CGCGAGACCCGTACGCGCGCGTGCAGAAATCGAACAGTGCGCTTGTGCCGAAAAGCTTACGCTGGTGATTGTTGGCTCGTCTATCAGGCAATGCTCACAATGCATCGAAGGAGAGATGCGATCCTTGATGCTGAGGACTTTCGCAATCACGCGCAAACAATCGCCGGAACACGATTGCGGGTCGTCTGGCGCAGTGACCCGATCGTCTACGTTGCACACTCGCACCTACAGACAACCCAATGTTGTTTTGCTACGGTCACGGGGTGGTCGGCCGCGCCCGTTATTACGCCGACCCGGACGCCACGGCGAACGAACTTCTCAACAACGCAGCCGAGCTACTGCAGTACGCGCGTGGACTCACGGAACTGCTCGCTGAATTCGTGCACGAGTCGGACACCATCGATTGTCGGCGCATGGCGCTGTCGCTTGATGCCATCGCGGCGTTGACGCAGATGGGGGCGCATTGCGCTGCTGAGGCGCATGCCCGCTTGTCTTGGGAGAAGAGCGCCGCGCCGGTGGATGCGTTAGGTCCGCATTGATGGCGGCGGCGTCAAACCCGCGCTCCGTCCCCGCGCAACGCATCCATGACATTCCCCTCTTGTCAGCCTATCTCGCCGCAAGAAATCCCCGGGCGCCAGAGAGCGCCCGGCAGGGCCCGATCCTTACTTGAGAACGAGGCCCAATGGAGTTGTGTCGCACGACGAGAACTTTCATCATCGCCGCATGAGTGACATGACCCGCGACGAGATCAAGCTGTACCTGGATGCCGCACGCGCCGAAGCGAAAGCCTCGGCGGCGGATGTGGCCAAGAGCCAGGCGGAACTTCGCGCCGATCTCAAAGCCGGCATGGCCGCGGTTTCCGTTGATGTTGCAAACCTGAAGAGCGACTTCCACGCAACGTTTTCCGCCCACACCAAGTGGATCGCCGCCATGGGCTTCGGTGTCGTGGCCGCCGTCGCTGCGATCAACGGCATGTTCAAGCCTGAGCCTTCGCCCGCACCACTGCCGGCTCCCACTCCCTATGTGATCTATGCGCAGCCCGCTGCACCCGTGATGCTGGCAGCACCGCCAGCGGCGCCCTTGTCATCGCCCTCATCCAAGGGCCACCGGTAAGGCATCCAAGGGCGTCGTTTGTCGGAGGGTTCTTGGGATCGGTGGGGTCGACGCGGATACCTGCTATCGCCAGCGACGCCGTCGAGTGTCAAAGACATCAATAGTCAAATCCGGCAATTTCGCCAATTCCCCTCCACCGTCATCTTATCCTCGCCGATTGGGTTCGAAGTATCTGGCAAGATGGCCGGAACACCATGGGCAACGTCAAAGGGGTTGACGCGTGAAAGGAAGCGGGGAGCACTGGAAGGCCTGGGGTCAACATATTGCCGTCATCGGCGCATACGCCGCTTGCTACCGGCTCGCCTATCAATTGAGCATGTCCCATTGGGAACTGACGGTCGGCCTCCGACTGTGCTGCCTCCTGATCGTGCCGGTGCGTTTGTGGCCCGCCCTCGCCTTCGGCGAACTCCTGCCTGTCATTGAAAACGCGTTCCTGTCCATGGACGAGTTCGGTCC
>NZ_JBFUJE010000731.1:0-1557 GCF_056401535.1 Luteibacter sp. P4_E6
GACACGTCCTCCGCGTTCGAAAAGGAAGGCCRCTCACGCGGCCCATGTATCTATSTGGCCTACGGCCGCTCCACTTGTGCGGAACTCGCCTCGAGGGTGGACACCAAGGTCTCTCACGACGATACGGTTGAGTGCAGGGAGAGCCGTTGCGTGTGCCTGCGTCCGTCCGAAGGCACCAATACGGTGCGTTCCGGCAGGACAGCCTCGTGGTTTACTTGGGCAACACATCCTTGCGGTGACGATTGCCCTTATGGCCCACAGCTCCCGACTCGTCGTATTCGTCGCACTTGCTGCGAACGTCGCCATTGCGGTGGCGAAATTCGTCGCCGCGGCGCTCACCGGCAGCTCCGCCATGCTTTCCGAAGGCGTGCACTCGCTGGTCGACAGCGTCAACGAGGTGCTTCTTCTCTACGGTCTGAAGCGCTCGCAGCGACGTCCCGATCGCCAGCATCCCCTGGGCTTCGGTCGCGAGCTCTACTTCTGGAGCTTCATCGTCGCGTTGCTGGTGCTCGCGCTGGGTGCGGGCTTTTCGTTGTACGAGGGCGTCAACCGCATCCTCACGCCGGAGCCGCTTAAGGACCCGGTAACCAACTACATCGTGCTGGGCGTCAGTGCGTTGTTCGAGGGTAGCTCGTGGTACCTCTCGCTGAAGAGCGTGCAGCGAAAGAAGGGCAAGTACGGCTACTTCGAAGCGTTCCGCCGAACCAAGGATCCAACCACGTTCTCCGTGCTGTTCGAAGACACGGCGGCCCTGCTGGGTCTGGGTATCGCGGCGATCGGCGTCTACCTCTCCCACGCGCTGAACGATCCACGCATCGACGGTTGGGCGTCGGTCGGCATCGCCGTCGTGCTTGCGGCCGCGGCCAGCCTGCTGGCGCGTGAGAGCAAGGCCTTGCTGATCGGCGAGCCCGCCCAGCCCAGGTTGCTGGCGGAGGTGTGCACCATCGCCGGTGAGGTGCCGGGGATCGAGGCGGTGAACGGCGTGCTGACGGTGCAGGTCGGGCCCGACCATGTACTGGTCGCGCTATCCGCGGCGTTCGACGACGCGCTGACCACCGTGGAGATCGAGGAGTGCGTGCGGGAAATCGAGGCGCGCACGAAGGCGGCGAACCTGCCGATCGTGGCGCTGTTCATCAAGCCGCAGACGCCGGAAGGGTGGCGCGAGAGATTACGGCAACTGGACGGCAAGGCCTGAAAAAAGGTTCATCGTGGGATGCCGGGGACGCCGCGTGGGTGGGGACGTCGCGGCGCAGAGCCTTCGGTGCCCACCCTCGCTCTTCGGCGGCAACAGCCACCCAACGGCTCTCCGTCCAGCTGACCGTATCGTCGTGAGAGACCTTGGTGTCCACCCTCGAGGCGAGTTCCGCACAAGTGGAGCGGCCGTAGGCCAGATAGATACATGGGCCGCGTCAGCGGCCTTCCGATCCGAACGCGGAGGACTGTCTGAGCAGCGAGGGTGGGCACCAAGGTCTCCCCGCGAGACGCCCAAGTGTACGAAGCGACGGCGAAGCCGAGCCCGCGAAGCCGAAGGCGAGCCATGCGCGAGGTGCGAAAGAA
>NZ_JBFUJE010000732.1:0-1552 GCF_056401535.1 Luteibacter sp. P4_E6
TCGCCGCTGGCCACGACCAGTGCCTTCTGGGTCGGGGCGATGTTGAACTGGTCTTCCCGCTGGTTGATCTCGCTGACGATATCCAGCTCGAGCTGGTCAAGCACCGCTTTTGCCTCGCGGCTCAGCGACACAGGTCCGAAGGTGGCATAGCGTCCGCACATGGCCGCAGGATACCGCCGCGGCGTGACGGTGGTGTCAGGGCTTCGACGTAGCCCTCGCCTCGTACCTCTGGATGGCGTTTGTGTAAGCCACGCTAGCTGTCGTTATGGTTGTGATGTACAGGAAACCGGCAAGGCCAAGGCCGAAGGCGATGCCCAGCACAGACAGTCGAGCCCGGCCCAGCTGGAGGAGTTCACGCATGTCGAGGCGGAATGCGACCAAGGCCGAAGCGAGCACGAACAGGGGAAGGAAAAATCTGGTCTCGATTGCGCCCGGGATTATCGCTGCGACCGGAAGAAGTAAGCACGTGGCTAGGACGAACTCGGTGAACGTAATGGGTCTGGCAAAAAATGCGATGACGCCAAGAAACACGATGACGAAGCAGAATATCGACGCCACTCTGGATCCGGGTGAGATATCGGGCTTGTAGGCCAAGCCGTCGCGAACGTCCATGCCGTTCACTACGTGTCTTGCGTAGATCCCGCTCATGGTTCCAGGGTGCGATGCCAGCAACCGCCCGTAGTCAGAAAAACCGGCGGTGCCATCAGGATCAAACTGTGCCTCAAGCGCGCCGCCCGCCGCATCTAAGTAGCTGATCGGGACAGATTTCGATCCATCTGGCGTGGTTCCAGTCTCGTATTTCTGTGTCGAGAGACCCCAAAACAGTTGAGACACCATCAATGACCGGCCGTGGATAGTGGCCGATACAAAGGGGCTTGCTTGGCCGTGATTAGCGTAGTTCCTTGCGACTTGTGGCAAAGCAGCTGCCGCCAAACCGGCGATGAAAATGATTACGGACTGGAGGGTTCGTTTCTCCTTCCGTGCAAACACAATGATCGACACCACGATCGCCGGTATGGCGAATAT
The DNA here is from genome assembly GCF_056401535.1 of Luteibacter sp. P4_E6. Taxonomy (NCBI): domain Bacteria; kingdom Pseudomonadati; phylum Pseudomonadota; class Gammaproteobacteria; order Lysobacterales; family Rhodanobacteraceae; genus Luteibacter; species Luteibacter sp. P4_E6. The sequence continues at coordinate 1,027 of NZ_JBFUJE010000732.1, forward strand.
GTAGATGGTTCGAGTGTTGTATGCAAGGTATGACAACAGGCCGGCGAAGAAGAAAGTGGCCCATCCAGCCTTCCTCGAGGTGGCTGCGCTCAAAGCGCCGATGAGCAAACACACCGCAGGAAGATCAGACAGGGGATAAACGAAAAGGCCTGGGAAAATAGCGATGATAATGAGTGCGAAAGCCACTCTGCGCGTCGGCGAGGTTTCGCCTCGCAGCAACCGCGCCATTCCATCTGCCAGCGGCCCGGTCAGAATCAAGGAGTAGGCAGCGGACGAGAGCAGGCGAAACGGCAAGTGGTACGTAGACCCAATCAGGCCATCAAGCCATGAAAACGGCATCAAGATGGCCGGGAATGCATACCCGCGCAGCACCTCGTGCATCGAGAACACGTTGCCCGGTGCACTTAGATACCAATAGGCCAGAGCGTCGGAACGAAAACTCTCGACTCCGACGACGAAGTTCAACGCCAAAAGAGCGGCGAAAACGACGACCCAGCTATACAGATGACCTCTCGAAGGCCTACCC
>NZ_JBFUJE010000733.1:0-1552 GCF_056401535.1 Luteibacter sp. P4_E6
ACGCCCGGGTGGTTCGCGTCGAGAACTCGGCCTCGGGGGCAGCGATCATCCTCGACGACGGCGAAGCACATCGGTTCGACCTCGTCATCGGCGCCGACGGGGTCGGCTCCGTCGTGCGCTCTGCCGTGAGCCATGGCCCTACCGCGAGCACCTACGCCGGCTACGTCGCCTGGCGTGGACTGCTTCCCGAAACGCAACTCCCTGTGGAAGCCGCCACGGTGCTCTCCGAACGTTTCGCCTTTTATCACCCGCGCGGATCTCAGATGCTCGGTTACCTCGTGCCAGGCGCGAGCGGCGAGACGGCTCCGGGCCAGCGACGCTACAACTGGGTCTGGTACCGGCAGGCCGCCGAGGGCCTCGCGCTGGACCGCTGGCTTACCGGCAGTGACGGACGCCTTCGTGAGTACTCAGTGGCACGCGGCGACGTGCCGGACGAGCTTCGTGACGAGCTGCTCAGGGCCGCCGACGAGCTGCTTCCCACCCCCTTCGCCCTGGCCGTGCATGCCGAACCGACGCCCTCCATCCAGGCGATCTTCGACTACGAGAGCACCCGCATGATCCGTGACCGTGTCGCCCTCCTCGGTGATGCCGCCTTCGTGGTCAGACCCCATACGGCGATGGGCGTGGCGAAGGCCGCAGGCGACGTGATGGCGCTGGTGGCCACGCTCGCCCGCCTGCCGCTGGAGAAAGCTTTGTTCGTCTACGAGGCCGAACGGCTGGCCGAAGGTCACCGCCTTGCCGTCTATGGCAGGGAGCTCGGACGCCCTCTCACCGCCTGAACTGCGGACGCCCGCACATTTGTCACATCCGGCCCCTGCACGCGATAGACGGCGACATCGTCCCACCCATATGCTTGGGAGAAGGGGAAGTGAGGGTTGACCGTGTCCGAAGTGCAGACGAAGAGCATCCTCCACACGCGCACGTCGCATTTCGTGTCGGGGGTCGCCACGGGCATGGCCGTGACCGGACCGACGGACGACGGTTTCCTGCACCTGCACTTCTTCCGTGAAGTGCAGCGCATTACCAACGACGACGTGCCTGCCCGCTCGCTGGCGCCCAACGAGATGGAGCTGGCGTGGGGCCACGCGGAGGCAAATATCCATCTGCATCGCGAGGAGATTGCGGTGATTTCGATTCCGGTCGGCCGCCTGCCCGTCATCAGCACCAGCATTGCCCGTGCCATGCGCTTCGTGGCCACCCTGACGGCGCGATAACCAGCGGACCTACGCCGGAAAAAGGTTTGCGCCGAAATAGTCCAGGAAGGCGCGAAGGCGCGGCGCGATATGGCGACTGGATGGCCACACGGCGCGGAACACGTTCTCATGGTCGAGAAAGTCGTCGAGGACGCGGACCAGCCGTCCAGACGTCACGCTGGGCTCGACCGTAAAGTCCGGTACGCAGGTGATACCGCAATCGGCCTCGGCCATCTCCAGCAGCGGGGCGAGCGTACTGGCGGCCGCAGCGACGGGCAGCGGCACGTCGGGGCCCTTGTTGTCCTGCCGGAAGGGCCAGCGTTCGAGCTTTCCCGTGGTGGGAAATCGATGGTGGAGAC
>NZ_JBFUJE010000734.1:0-1548 GCF_056401535.1 Luteibacter sp. P4_E6
GCGGTAGAAGCGGTCTTCGATTTCTTCCGCGGCCAGCGCACTCACCGGGGCCTCCACGACGGGCACGTCGATCACCACCGGCGTGATGCTCACGGCGGCGTGTGCGGGCACGACGGTAGGGGCGGGAGGCGCGTTGCCGCCGCCGAACAACTTCCTGAGGAACCGGCCGATCACGCGGAGTGTCTCGATGTGGGGGACGGCGCCAGTATAAGCTGCGGCCCGGTGGGAAACACTTGGCGACCCATGCGCTGGCAAGGTTAGGATGACCCCATGGACCACATGCCCCTCAGCAGGATTGCCTTGCCGCCCGGCGGCTGGCCCAGCGTGCTCGATTTTCTCTGCGAGCGCTTCCCGGCGGTCAGCCGCGATGCCTGGGAAGACCGCATGGAGCGCGGCCTCGTCGAGGCGCACGGCCGCCCGGTGGACCACCTCACGCCCTACCGCCCGGGTGACATCGTCACCTATCGGCGCGAGGTATCCGCCGAGCCACGCATTCCCTTCGAAGAGACCATCGTCTACCAGGACGACGACCTCGTCGTGGCCGACAAGCCGCACTTCCTGCCGGTGATGCCGGCCGGACGCTACGTGGAGGAGACCCTGTCGGTGCGCCTCATCCGTCGCCTCGACAATCCGGACCTCGTCGCACTGCACCGGCTCGATCGCGGCACCGCAGGCCTCGTCGTGTTCTCGGCGCGTCCGTCCAGTCGCGACGCGTATACGCGCCTGTTCCGCGAGCGCGCCATCGCCAAGACTTATGAAGCGCTGGCGGCGCCTTTGCCCGGGCTGACGTTTCCGCTCTCGCGCTGCAGTCGCATCGAGCGGGGGGAGCCGTTCTTCCGCACACATGAAGTGGAGGGTCCCGCGAACGCCACCACGCACATCGACGTGATCGAGCGCGACGAGCATGCGTGGCGGTATCGCCTGGAGCCTGTTACCGGACGCAAGCACCAGCTGCGCGTGCACATGGCGGGGCTGGGCGCACCCATCCTGGGCGATCCGATGTACCCCGACCTACGCGAGGAAACCGCGGATTTCAGTGAGCCTATGCAACTGCTCGCACGCGAACTCTCCTTCATCGATCCCTTCACCGACGACGAGCGGCGCTTTCTAAGTTTACGTTCACTCGACCTTTGATCCCCGCGGGCGCAGACTATGTGCTCCCCCGCCAACCCTCCCCGGATGACTCCCGCCCCTGGCTTCCGCACCGTAGCCCTGATCATCGCGAGCGCGATGTTCATGGAACAGCTGGACGGCACCATCCTCGCCACGGCGTTGCCTTCCATGGCGGAATCGTTCGACGTGTCGCCGTTGCACATGAGCGTGGCACTCACCTCGTACATGCTCAGCCTCGCGGTGTTCATTCCCGCCAGCGGCGCCATCGCCGACCGCTACGGTTCGCGTAACGTCTTCCGCTCGGCCATTGCGCTTTTCACCATCGGCTCGATCCTCTGCGGGCTCTCCGGCAATCTTCCGCTGCTGGTGCTTTCGCGCCTGCTGCAGGGCATGGGCGGCGCGATGATGGTGCCGGTGGGGCGCCTGGTGCTGCTG
>NZ_JBFUJE010000735.1:0-1548 GCF_056401535.1 Luteibacter sp. P4_E6
ACCCAGAAGGGTCGCATCGAGGCCGGCCAGGCGGGCGTGCTGCTCAACACCGACTTCATCGACAACTCCGCGGGTGTGGATACCTCCGATCACGAGGTGAACATCAAGATCCTGCTCAACGACGCCGTGCAGCGTGGTGAGCTCACCTTCGAAGGCCGCAACAAGCAGCTTGCCGAGATGACGGACGAAGTCGGTCGCCTCGTGCTGTGGGACAACTACCGTCAGAACCAGGCCATCACCGTGATGGAGCACCAGTCGGTGCGTCGCCTGGGCTCGATGGCCCACTTCATCAGCACGCTGGAAGCCGAGGGCATGCTCGACCGTGCGGTCGAATCCTTGCCGACGGCTGCCGAACTCACCGAGCGCAAGCTCCGTGGGCAGGGCCTCACGCGTCCGGAACTGTCGGTACTGCTGTCGTACGACAAGATTCGCCTGTTCCAGCAGCTGCTGGATTCCGACGTGCCGGAAGATCCGTACCTCTCGCGTGAGCTGGTGCGTTACTTCCCCGTGCCGCTGCACGAAAAGTACGCCGAGCACATGCAGCGCCATCGCCTGAAGCGCGAGATCATCGCCACCGCGGTGACCAACTCGACGATCAACCGCATGGGCGCCACGTTCATGATGCGCATGCAGGAAGACACCGGCCACGGCCCGGCGTCCATTGCCAAGGCGTACACCGCTGCGCGCGAGATCCTCGATGCCCGTGAACTGTGGGCCGAAATCGAAGCGCTCGACGGCACGGTCGCCGAGGACACCCAGATCGACGCGATCCTGCAGATCTGGTCGCTGTTGCGCCACCTGACCCGCTGGCTGCTCAATCGTCCGGGCGGCACGCTGGACATCGCGGCCAACGTCGACCGCTATGCCAGCGAAGTGAGCGTGCTGCGTCAGGCCTTGCCTGATGGCCTTACCAATACCGGCCGGGGCGATTTCGCCGCGAGCCAGGAGAAGTGGGAAGGCCTGGGCGTGCCGGACACGCTGGCTGTTCGCCTGGCGCGCGTGTCCGTGCTGCGTCCGGCACTGGACATGGTCGAAGTGTCCAAGCAGAGCGGCAAGGACATCGCTACGGTAGCCAAGGTGTTCTACGAACTGGCCGAAGCCCTCGACCTCGAGTGGCTGCGTGGCCAGATCGAAGCGCTCAACGTGGAAGGCGCATGGCACGCACAAGCGCGCGGTTCATTGCTGGACGAGCTCAACGCCCAGCATCGTGCCCTTGCCCTGCAGGTGATCTCGGTCGCCGGTGATCGCACGGATGTCAGCCCGGTCCAGGCCTGGTTGCAGCGTGACGATGCCACGCTCAAGTACACCCGCGCGATGCTTGCGGAAATCCTCACCCAGAACGCGGACTACCCGATCGCCTCGGTCGCCGTCCGTCGCCTGGCCCAGCTGGCACAGATTCCGGTCTGATCCTGTGGTGTCGCGTTCCACCCATCGCCGCTGAACGGCTCCTACAGCAGTGTGGGAGCCGCTTCAGCGGCGATGGGTGCTAGCGACACCCCTTAACACCTAGCCGTTCTCCCGCCCGAAGGACTAAGCTCCCCGCTGGTC
>NZ_JBFUJE010000736.1:0-1546 GCF_056401535.1 Luteibacter sp. P4_E6
GTGCTCATGACTGGAATCGAACCAGCGACCTCTTCCTTACCAAGGAAGTGCTCTACCGACTGAGCTACATGAGCACGATTACGCAGCGCGCGAAGTTACAATGGAGCGGGAGACGGGAATCGAACCCGCACAATCAGCTTGGAAGGCTGAAGTTCTACCATTGAACTACTCCCGCACTGCGCGGAACTCGTCTGGTGGAGGAAGGTGGATTCGAACCACCGAAGGCGTAAGCCAGCAGATTTACAGYCTGCCCCCGTTGGCCGCTTGGGTATTCCTCCAACATAGAACGCCTATTGTCGCGAGCGTCCCGGAAACTGTCAATAACTTCTGCAGGCGAATCAGCGTGCAATGACGGCTTCCGGAGGCCCGGACACCCCGTCGATACGGGCCGTCGACGGGTGGGCCGCGAAGTGTAACGAGGTACCCTTGTGAAGGGAAGCGTTTTTACGCCTCGCGGGTCGCAAGAACCAACGGCTCCATGGCGCGCGACATCTCCATGAGCTTGAGGGCGTACTCCTGCAGGCGCAGGTCTTTCGCTTCCACCGGCTTCCACGGCGGGACCGGGGTCGGCTTGCCGCCGTCCGGCTTGTCGAGCGCCACGAAGACCATCACGCAGCTGGTCGCGAGGCGTTGCTCGCCGCTGCGCAGGTCGCGGGCCAGCACATCCACCGAGAGGTGCATGCTCGAGGTACCTGTATGGATCAGGCGGGCACGCACGGTGACCAGGTCGCCGATCAGGATCGGGGCAAGGAACTGGATGCCACTGACCGAGGCGGTGACGCAATAGGCGCCGCTCCAGCCCACGGCGCAGGCATAGCCGGCCTGGTCCAGCCACTTCATCGCCATGCCTCCATGGACCTTCCCGCCGAAGTTTACGTCGGTCGGCTGGGCCAGAAAACGGAATTCGACCTCACGTTGCGTGCCGGGCATGCAATTACCTTGCTCTGAAAAGTCGCATTATGGCCTCCCGACGGCTTGTCCGGCCGCCCCGGCCGGCATAGATTCGGCCCTACATACCCGTGGAACACCCGATGGTCCTTCGCAGCGTCGCCTCCCGACTCGCCCTGGCCGTCCTGCTGGGGTCGGCGATCGTCCTGATCGTCACGGGCGGCCTGCTGCTGACGCATACCCGTGAGCAGACGCTCCGGCAGACCGAACGCGAGGCTGCAGCCATCGCCGGGTCAGCCGCCAACCGCATCCAGGCGCGAATCGACGGCGTCGCCAAGGTCGACCAGGTCCTCGCCGGCCTGCTCAGCACCCGGCGCGAACAGGCGCCGGCGATCATCCACGATATCCTCCAGGCCAACCCCGAGATCGGCGACATCAGCGCCGCCTTCATTCCCCGCGACCATTCGGCGCTACGTGAAGAGGACGCCCCGGTCGCGCGGCGCAAGCCGGATGGCGGCATCATCATGGGCAGCCGCCTCAGCGATCCCGAGCCCTACTGGAGCTCGCCATGGTTTATTCGCGGCCTGAACTGCGACAACGGCTGCTGGCAGCCGCCGTTCCGTTCCACCGAGCGCAATGAGACCCTGGTCGGCTACTC
>NZ_JBFUJE010000737.1:0-1545 GCF_056401535.1 Luteibacter sp. P4_E6
GCGGATAAAGGACATTATTTACCATAACCAGAACGATGAAAGCCTCGTTCAAATATTGTCGACCAAGCCATGACCAGGATTCTCGCCCTGCTGCTCTCGAACATCCGACCTCGTGCGCGCGACTTTGATGAACGGGTGAAGCTCAATCGTTGAACCGCCGCGTTCTTCGGCATCTTCGCGCCTACTCCCGTGGCACCGGATTGTCGTGAAACGTCGCACGGCAGAAAGCCGATGGCTCTCCAAGGGGCCAATCCTGGTTGACGCCATCTACCGAAAGCCAAGCTCGATTCACAGCTCACCTCAGCGGGAGCGCGGCACGAGCTCGATGGTGACACCGGCGCCTTTAACCGCCTGGAAGTCTACCGTCGCCGACGGCTCGTACGCCACGTTCAGCGTCTTCCCATCGACCCACGTCATCGTCACGGCACCCCCTGTCAGCTCGCGCGTGCTCTTATGGGAAAGCGTGACAATGTCGAAACCCTCGTCGTCGTCCCGTTGGCTGAGCTTGACCACGGTGTAGAGCGCCGCATTACCCGGCCCGCTTTGCTGGGTGGTCGCCGCATTGGCCTGGTAGTGACCGTCGGGGGACCGTGAGTGGGCCTCCCAGATGATGGCCTGGTCGGCGCTGCAAGCGGAGAGCAAGAGTGCAACTGTCAGGAGGCATCCACGCACGGCCAGCCGCACTGGCCAATAACGGATCGTCACAGAGTTCATATGGGCAGTCCATGCGCAGGGTCAGTCGGATGAAGCGTAACGTCAGTCCCGTCCGGGAACGTGTCTTTTGTAAGGCGCCCACCTGTCGGAATGATGGTGACTGGTGTGATGATCCGACCGCTGGATCGACCGAGAAAGCACGGCCCCTCCTGGGAGCCGTTACCGTCGATGGATGGCTCGAAAGCGCCACCCACTTAATGGCTGGGCACCACATCCTTCACATGTTGAATGTTGAGCACATAGGGCGTCACCGGATCGGGATCAAGCTGAAACAAGCCCGTTATGGTCGCTATGCCGTGCCGCCCCTGGCGGTTCATCTGGACGTAGAAGTGGTGAACATCCTTATGTTTCATAACCGCTTCCGTTTTGATCACCAACTCAATACCCCGGCCAGCGCATAGCCTTTCAGCGATGTTCATATGATCCTCGCCGAGGTAAACAAATCCTCGAACGCGAATCACCTGGTTGACGAACGCCCGAGGGTTCTTCAAGACGCTGCAAACGTCCGTTGGGATGGTTGTGGTCTCGACCTTTGCTGTTCCCGCCGACGCTGCAAAGGAAACGCTCAAAAGGCAGAGCCACGTGATCGAAACAGGCAGCGTCAGATGCTTCATAGCTTCCATCGTGTTCCCTGGTTATTGGTAACGTAACTAAATCACCGGCGAAAGTCCCCCATCAATCCGAAGATTAGTCCCGGTGATGTACCCGGCCAACGGGCTCACCAGGAAGGCCACCGCACGTGCGACCTCTTCCGGCTCTCCCGTTCGGCCAACGGGTACCTCGGCAAACAGCGGAAGGACCGCGCGCTCGATGGCGTCCCACGGCGCGTCC
>NZ_JBFUJE010000738.1:0-1542 GCF_056401535.1 Luteibacter sp. P4_E6
GGTTCGGGGCGCGCGGGCTCGCTGACTTTGCGTTCAATCGATTCATTCGAATTTACCCGTCGTATTTCGTTGCCCTCATCCTTGGTGTTGTCACGATATGGTGGCTCGCGCAGAATTGCATTGAAGGGGTTCGGATTAATCCGGAGTTCACCATGCCGCACGGCGTTGGCTGGCTCAATCCGATCACGCTGCTACCGATATTTCCCCGCAGCGGGCTGCCGGTGGCGGTATCCAACGCCTTATCCATCGAGATTGGCGCCTACTTCCTGATCCCACTTCTCGCTCGGTCAGCATCCACAGCGTGGATCGCGTTGATTGTGTCGGTCGTTGCCACAGTTAACCTCGGATTTACGTCATCATCCTTTGCTGAGAGATATGTCCAGTTCCTTCCGTGCCTGATGACCTTCGCGACGGGAAGTCTTCTTTGTCACTATCGCGACTGCCTACTTAGATTCGCCATGCCGCGCACGAGCTTCATCGTATGGATGGTGCATGGTGCGCTTTGGGTAAAGTGGGATCCGTGGCCCTGGACCTTCGGCATGTACTTCTCAATGATCCTTTCGGCTTGGGTAACGCTTTCGCTCACTTCATACAAATCGAGCAAGGTCGATTCGCTTTTTGGTGACATGTCATATCCGGTGTATCTAATCCATACCAGTGTCGCCGTGTACTTTCTGGCTCAATTTGGCTACGGGCGTTCCTTCTACTTCTTCGCTGTATCATTTGCCATCACGCTCACGGCGGCCCTTATCATGGCAGTCGCTCTTGAGCGGCCGTTACACCGGTTGAAGCGGAAGGGGCAAGTGCGTGATGCTGCTACTCCGCTAACTCAACAAGAGTGAGCAGATGCCAACGCAGGAGCGAACAACTCGCCACTTGCTCTGGACGACATGGGCGCTGGCTTTCCTGGCAGCGGGCCTTGCTCTTGTGGTGGAAGGAAGGGTAGGACTCAACCTGTGGGACGAAGGGTTCCTCTGGTACGGCGCACAGCGCGTCGCCTCCGGGGAAGTTCCCATAAGGGATTTCATGGCCTATGACCCAGGGCGCTATTACTGGGCCTGGTCTCTTGCTGCACCCTTTGGTGGCACCCTGATGGCCATTCGCGTTGCCACTATGGCATTCGCGTCGCTAGGTCTGGCAGTGATTACTACGCTGCTGCGCAGCGCGACGTCCGGCAGGGGATGGCTCTCGCTTTGCGCCGCGGTACTCTCGTTAACGGCATGGATGTTTCCGCGCCACAAGTTGTACGACATCGGCCTGTCGATGCTGCTGATTGGCCTACTTGCGTGGTGGTTCCTTCAGCCTTGCAGGCTGCGAACTTTCTTCCTCGGTGTCGGTGTGGGCTTGGCCGCTTGTTTCGGCAGGAACCATGGGGTGTATGCCGCCTTCGCGTGTACCGGGGCATTGCTGTGGCAGCAATTGCCTCTGGGCGGATCGGCGCCAACATATCAAACGCAGCCATCTCCTCGTGCCAGTCTTCTTCGCACCTTCCGCCCCTTCGCATACGGGGTGACCGTTGGTTTCGCGCCGATACTTCTAGCC
>NZ_JBFUJE010000739.1:0-1541 GCF_056401535.1 Luteibacter sp. P4_E6
TCTGGACGGCGGCCGATCAGCCGCTTCGCGACGCCATGGACCTCGCGTACCTCACGGGTCAGCGGCCGGCCGATGTGCTTCGGATGCAGGAGACGGACGTTCGGGATGGCTCGCTCGAACTGACGCAGGCAAAGACGGGCGCGAAGCTGCGCATAGGCGTGACAGGTGAGCTTGCTGACCTGCTGGCCAGGATCAGCGAACGCAAGCGTGGGTATGCCGTACGGGCGATGCGGCTGATAGTCGATGAGGATGGAGGCCACTCACCGCAGCGAAGCTGCGTGGCCGTTTCGATCGCGTGCGCGAGGCGACAGGCCGGCGGTTTCAGTTCCGGGATCTGCGCGCGAAAGCAGCGTCCGACAAGACGGATTCGAGCGGCGATATCCGCCAGGCGCAGCACCAACTGGGCCACACATCAGTGGTCATGACCGAGGCTTACGTGCGATCGCGCCGAGGCGCCAAAGTCGATCCGACGAAGTGCTTGCGGACCGAATCAGGAATTGCGGACCGAAAAGCGGTCCGACTTTCGGGCTGTAGCCCTTGGTGCCCGGAGTGGGACTCGAACCCACATACCCTTGCGGATGAGGGATTTTAAGTCCCTTGCGTCTACCGATTTCGCCATCCGGGCGGAAAGAAAAAAGGCGCAGCCGCGGAAACGGTTGCGCCTTCAAAATGCGATGGAGGCCGAGGTCGGAATCGAACCGGCGTACGCGGATTTGCAGTCCGCTGCATGACCACTCTGCCACCCGGCCATCGCTTGCGCAGCGCGAGAGTAACCGCGAAGCGCTTAAAAAACAAAACCTCGGAGGTCCGAGGCTTTGTAGAATTACATGGAGCGGGAAACGAGACTCGAACTCGCGACCCCGACCTTGGCAAGGTCGTGCTCTACCAACTGAGCTATTCCCGCGTCGTTGTCCAGCTATTCTAAATCAGATCGCATTTGTGTCAACCACTTTACGCCGACTTTTTTTCACTTTTTTTCACGTCCTCTGAATCTCCCCGCAAACTGGGCCACGCGGCCCGCAGGTAGTCCAGTCCGGACCAGATAGTGAGGATGCCGGCGAGCACCAGGAGTGCCTCCCCGATGTTGTATGAGGCCAGGGATTCGGTGTCGTGCTGGACCAGCAGCACCACCAGGGCGACCATCTGCGCCAGCGTCTTCAGCTTGCCGAGGAAGGCCACCTTCACCTTCGAGCGCGCACCGATCTGCGCCATCCATTCACGCAGGGCGCTGACGCTGATCTCACGGCCGACGATCACCGAGGCGGTGACGGCGAGAAGCACGCCCTGCCAGCCGCCCGGATGGGACTGCACCAGCAGGAACAGGGTCACCGCCACCATGAGCTTGTCGGCCACGGGGTCGAGGAAGGCGCCGAAGGCCGAAGTGAGGTTCATCCGGCGGGCCAGATAGCCGTCGAGCCAGTCCGTGAATCCGGCGATCACGAAGACCGCCGCTGCCCCGAGATTGGACCAGCGGAACGGCAGGTAAAAAACGACGACCATGACCGGCAGCAGGAGCACGCGGAAGAGGGTCAGCCAGGTAG
>NZ_JBFUJE010000740.1:0-1538 GCF_056401535.1 Luteibacter sp. P4_E6
GCCATGGATGAATTCGTCCAGGGTGATCCGCTCGGGCACCTGCGAGAGCTGCGCCTGACCAAACGCCACCATCTCGCGGAGGATCGTACGGCAACGGTCCACCTGGCCCTGGAGGAGCTCCAGGTCATCGCCGAGCGCATCGTCCGCGGCATGTTCGCGACGGATCTCGGGCAAGAGCGTGCGCATGGTCGACAACGGCGTATTCAGTTCGTGCGCGGCACCGGCCGCCTGTGTCGCGATGGCGAGGATGCCCTCGTCGCGCAAGGCACGCTCGCGCACGCGCTGCACTTCGCCCTGTTGGTGGCGAATGGCCTTCGCGAGGTTACTGATGAACACGCCCAGGAGTATCGCCATGATGACGAAGTTGACACCCATGCCCGCGACGTAGAGGTCGAGGTCCAGGCTGCTGCTGCCCAGGGTAGGCAGGGGCAGGTGGTAGGGGACGAGCAGGACGTAGGCGACACCGGTGAGAATCGCCACCAGCGATACGCCGGCGATGGACAGCGCGGCCGCGGAGAGCGCGATCGGCACGAGCAGGAGGGTGACGAAGGGATTGCTTGCACCGCCAGTGAAATAGAGCAGATAGCCCAGTAGCAGGGTATCGGCAGCGATGTGCACGATGGCTTCGCCCTCGGTCACCTTCCACGGCATGCCGAGACGGAACGACGCGGCGGCGGCGAATACCGCCAGCACGCACACACCCATCATCAGCGGCAACAGGGGGATGTCGAGGTTGAGCAGGGTGACGCAGGAGAGGATGGCCACGCTCTGCCCGGCGATAGCGCACAGGCGGAGCCAGGCAAGGGTACGCGCGAGTGCGAAGGGACCGGAGCGGGATGACGGCGAGTGCAGGTTGTCGCTCACGGAGGTCTCTTCAAAGGGGAAGGGCCGCCCTGTGGGCGACCCTTCGGCGCGTTACAGGTCTTCGTTGTGTACCGGCGGGAACGGCGGCACGTTGGCCAACGCATGATTGAGCGACAGCTTCTTCATCAACGGGAGCATGGCCACGGCGATGCCTGTGCAGAGGATGCCGACCATGCCGAGCTTGTTGAACAGGCTCGTGTAGATGGTCAACGACTGCAGCGGATCGGTGATGTTGTCCGGAATGGCGGCGTAGTTGGCGACCACGCTACCCATGTACTGGGCGACGCCGGATGCGACGTAGTAGGCGCCCATCATGAAGCCGCCCATGCGTGCCGGCACGTAGCGGGCGATCATGGCGAGGCCGAGGCCGCTCACCAGCACTTCGCCCAGCGAGTACAGGCCGTAGCCCCAGACCATGTACCAGGAAGAGATCTTGCCGGCGACCGCGGTCGTCGCGCCCAGCCCATACATGAAGAACCCGGCAGCGACGGCGGCAAAGCCGAGCGCGAACTTGGCTGCGACGGGGAAGTCCTTGTTGTGCTTGCCGAGCGTGTTGTACAGCCATACCAGGACCGGCGAGAGGATCACGATCCAGATCGCGTTGAGCGACTGGAACTGCTCGGGAATCCAGGTGAGGATGTTCCAGCCGAACAGGCTGAACTGCAGGTCGACGT
>NZ_JBFUJE010000741.1:0-1536 GCF_056401535.1 Luteibacter sp. P4_E6
GGATTGCGTCACTACTTCGCTCCAGCAGCGCAAGGCGAGCCTTAAGCATGTGTTGTCCCCAAGGAGCGCCCCCCGTCGACCGCCAAAGGACCTGCCGAGCAGTTCCAAACGGTGAGATGAAGCCCATACGTCCCATACTCAAACCTCTGCAGATAGTCTTCCGCCTTATCCAGCGCCCGCTCATCACCTGGATCTAGCAGCCGCGTTGAGCCACAGGACGCCGGTAGATGCCTGGCCTCACCTGCCAGGCATGCTATGCCCGTGCTGCTGGCTCACCGCGTGCTGATGATTCTGTGTCTGCGCCTGCGCGGACAGATCGACGTTGACCTCATCGATTTTCTGGCTGCTCTGCTCTACCGGCGTCTGTATCGCCGGTACGGTGTCAACGCTCGCGACGTTGTTCAGGGTCTTGGGAATGATCACGTCCGCGACAAACACCTGAGAGCCGTCGTCACTCAAGGCCAGCGTATCGATCTTCCTCAAACCGCCCTGCTTCGCCGCGACGGTCAACGCGGCGGCCAGGTTCTCGCTACCCTGGTCCGGCGTTCGGCCGTGTTTGGCGTCCAACGCGTGCACGTGCGTTTCGGCCTGACGAAACAGCGCGTGGTCGGGATGGGCGGCATGGTTGAGCATGACAGCGGCCGACTTCGTGGCCTCCAGCTCGTCACGCACATTGCCCTTGGCCTCATTGGTCCCATAGATCATGCCGGGCGTACGCCAATGACCATCGGCGCCCTGGGTGTAAGCATGGCCGTCCGACGCGTCCCGTATAGTTTCAGGCTGCTTCAGCGCATGGGTGACAGAGTCGGGCATGGGTCCCTGCGCTTGCCATCCGTTCCGCTCGTACGCGTCCGCATAGTGCTGGGCGATGCCGCGAGGTGAGTCCGCGAGATTGGCCGCGATCGTCGCCTTCGCTGACTGCTCCAGCTCCGCGGCGCGTGTCGGCGTGGCCGTCTCGGTGTGCGAACTCGTCATCCCGTGTTCGAGCACCTGATCGGTGACATGGCGGGACCATGCGTGGGTCTGAGGGTCACGTACCCACGGCGCATCCACGACGCTCGCGGTATCGTGCGGGCCCGGGCGCTGAGCATAGGGATCGGCCGGCGTGTTGTTGTGTGCCAGCGCCAGATCCACAGCCGTGCACGAAGCCTTGTAATTGAGCGTATTCGTTAAGGACGCATCGGCAACGTGCTGCTCGCGACCGAAATACGGCGCACCGTTGGCCGCGGTCTTCATCACCGTCTCGGTGTGGGTCCAACCGCTGTCAGGGTGCGCAGGGTCGTAGTGCCAATTCTTCCCGCTCGCGTCGGCCTGGTTATAGATCCGATGGTTGTCGATCGCGTTGGCGATCTTGTCGCCGGCGACGGCGCCACCTATGGCGCCCACAGCGCCAAACACAACCAAGCCAGGACCGGACTCGACACCCGCCAGCGCCGCTGCGCCGCCGACCGCTTCGGCACCCGCCACCATGCCCAGATTCCGGCCGGCGAAGTGAACCAGCTCGGATTGCCCGCCCGTGACGTTACCTGCGTGAAG
>NZ_JBFUJE010000742.1:0-1533 GCF_056401535.1 Luteibacter sp. P4_E6
GTGCCCGACCATGTTCTCGTTGATCAACACAGGCACGTGCTGGCGGCCGTTGTGGATGGCGATGGTCAGACCGACCATCTCCGGCAGGATCATCGAACGACGCGACCAGGTCTTGATCGGACGCTTGTTATTGGCGGAAACGGCGGCTTCCACCTTTTTCACGAGGTGCAGGTCGACGAACGGACCTTTTTTTAGAGAGCGCGGCATGATCGTTTCCTAATTACTTGCGACGACGCACGATGAACTGCTGGGTGCGCTTGTTGTTACGCGTCTTGTAACCCTTGGTCGGGGTACCCCACGGGCTGACCGGGTGACGGCCGCCAGAGGTCTTACCTTCACCACCGCCATGCGGATGGTCGACCGGGTTCATCACCACGCCGCGAACCGTCGGACGGATACCCGCCCAGCGCTTCTTACCGGCCTTGCCGAGCTTGCGCAGGCTGTGCTCCGAGTTGCCGACTTCACCAATGGTGGCGCGGCATTCAACCGGGACGCGACGCATTTCGCCGGAGCGAAGACGCAGCGTTGCATAACCCTGCTCACGAGCGACCAGCTGGACCGATGCACCGGCGGAACGCGCAATCTGCGCACCCTTGCCCGGCTTCATCTCGATGCAGTGGATCGTCGAACCGACCGGGATCGAACGAAGCGGCAGGCAGTTACCCGGCTTGATCGGGGAGTCGGAGCCCGACACGAGACGGTCACCCACCGCCACGCCCTTCGGCGCGATGATGTAGCGGCGCTCGCCATCGGCGTAGCACAGCAGCGCGATATGCGCGGTGCGGTTCGGGTCGTATTCAAGACGCTCGACAACGGCGGCAATGCCTTCCTTGTCGCGCTTGAAATCGATGATGCGGTATGCCTGCTTATGACCGCCGCCGCGATGACGCGTGGTGATGCGACCGTAGTGGTTGCGGCCACCCGTCTTCGACTGCGATTCGGTCAGGGGCGCGTAAGGTGCGCCCTTGTGCAGACCTTCGGTCCGCACGCTGACAGCGTCGCGGCGTCCCGGGGAGGTCGGCTTGTGAGTGATCAGTGCCATCTCAATTCAACTCCTGGCTCAGGCCTTGGCCGACACGTCGATCGTGTGACCGTCGGCGAGGCGCACGTAGGCCTTGCGCTTGCCCTGGCGGTTGCCAGTGCGAAAGCGGAACGACTTGACCTTGCCCTTTGTGTTCACGAGGTTCACGTCCACGACTTTGACGTCGAAGAGATGTTCCACCGCTGCACGGACATCGGCCTTGGTCGCCTCAGGCGCCACGACGAAAACGTACTGGTTGTTCTCAGCAAGGCGAGCCGACTTCTCAGAGATGTGCGGCGCGCGAAGCGTATTGAGCGTGCGTTCAGTGCTCATGCGAGCCACTCCTCGACTTTCTTGACCGCGTCCACCGTCATGACGACGAAGTCGCTACCGACGAGGCTGACCGGATTCAGGGCCAGAACGTCGACGACGTGGATGTACGGAATATTGCGAGCGGACAGGTAGAGCGCTTCGGTGGCATCTTCCGACACCAGCAGCACAC
The DNA here is from genome assembly GCF_056401535.1 of Luteibacter sp. P4_E6. Taxonomy (NCBI): domain Bacteria; kingdom Pseudomonadati; phylum Pseudomonadota; class Gammaproteobacteria; order Lysobacterales; family Rhodanobacteraceae; genus Luteibacter; species Luteibacter sp. P4_E6. Next base: position 1,524 of record NZ_JBFUJE010000742.1, read on the forward strand.
GACCCTTGAC
>NZ_JBFUJE010000743.1:0-1527 GCF_056401535.1 Luteibacter sp. P4_E6
GCCTTGTCCCATTCGCCGTACTCCTCGGCGCTGCCGGAGACAAACACCGTCTTCATCCGGTAGCGGCGCTCCACCGCCTCGAGAATTCGGGGAATGTCATCGAACGAATCAATCTCCAGCGTCTTGATGCCGTAGCGCTGGAGGTCATCGTTGCGCATGCCTTCGCGCCTCACGGCGTAGTCGAATTTCGCATCGTCGGCAAAATCACGCCGCTCGAGCTTCTTGACGAAGCTGTAGTGCTGCCGTGCCGGAGCATGCGGCAACCGTGAGAGAACGTAATCGAGATTGGGGTCAGTGAAGCTGAACCCGACGAACAGGAATGTCTTCGTGGTGAGGTCGCCCTGGAGCGCCGTGATAAACGGCTCGTGGGTGCGGTAGTAGCGCTCGTACTGGGCTTTGTAGATGATGGCTTTCTTCGGGAACGTAACATCGCCATGCATCTTGTAGACGACCGCAGCCCGGCGAGGCTTGGTGTCCGACAGCTGCTCGGGGTCGTGCTTGACGTCGGGAATGCGGAACGCTTTCTCGAGCGCAGTCTCGATGAGGTTGTCATAATTGGTCGTCCACCAGGTCGCCACAGGCAACCGGGCAAGTATCCGGTGGGACTCGGTTTCCTCGGCCTGCTCGGAGAGCTGGTCGATGATGGCCTTTGCAAGCCCCTGCGCGCCCTTTCTGGCATTGACGTGATACTGGGCGACCGCGATGAGGTCGTTTTCAATCGTCAGGTCGAGCTTGAGTTCGGCCGCAACGTTGGCCAGAAGGTCTTTCCAGTCCACCAGCCCTGCGCCCCTCGAAAAACCGGCCCCGGCGAACACCGCCGCCGTCCCGTTTGCCAGTTGCTGCACGTAATCCTTGATAAAAAGTTCAATGTCCGTACTGAATTGTTCCATTGGCATCCCTTGAATGATTGACGCACTTCCATACGACAGTCCCGGCGGAACAGCCTATCGGAAGGCCACAAACCGTTTCTTGACTCCCCCACTGCCGACGCGTTTCCCAAAACAACGCCTCCCGCGAAGTATGCGCAGGTCTCCTGTGGCGAACAAGGGTCCCGCATGGCCCGCGGGTGACTAAAGTCTCGTCAGTCTCGTCCAGTTGCGCCGATACCAGAGAACACCAACTTCAATTAGTGAAGGCATAGAGGATGAACCATTTCGCAATCGGCTTTCATTCGTGACCTAGCCGGCGCCGTGCCTTGCCATGCCTGGCGATCCGAACCAGGGCCGAATCAGCCCGGACACGCGAGCGACCAAGGTCATTCGACGACGTAGCGCCTGGTCAGGCTGACGACAAAGCTGCTCGAGAGCAGAACACCGAGGACACCTTCCAGGACTGCGCAAGCCTGGTGCCACCCAACCGGCGTCGGCGAGCCGTACCCAATGGTGGTGAACGTCACGCCCGACAACATCAGGGCATCCCCGAACGAGATGCCGCAAGGCGGCTTATCCGGGAACGAGCAAGCGACCGAATCGGCGCCGACGAAACCGAATGCACCAACGAAGATGACCCCAACGGACCACATCATGA
>NZ_JBFUJE010000744.1:0-1527 GCF_056401535.1 Luteibacter sp. P4_E6
CGGTTACACCAACCTGTTCGATCCCGCCGTCGGTTTCTTCGTCGCACGCGATGCCGCAGGCAAGTGGCGGTGGGATGCGAAGGAGTTCAACCCGATTCGCTGGGGTGGCRACTACACCGAGACCAATGCCTGGAACATGGCCTTCCACGCCCCGCAGGACGGTGCCGGCCTGGCCGCGCTGTACGGCGGTCGCGAGGCGCTGGCTGCCAAGCTCGACCAGTTCTTCAGCACGCCGGGCAAGTACGACGTCGGCGACTACGGCGACGTGATCCACGAGATGATCGAGGCACGCGACGTGCGCATGGGCCAATACGGTCATTCGAACCAGCCCTCGCATCACATCATCTGGATGTACGACGAAGCCGGCCAGCCGTGGAAGACACAGGACAAGCTGCGCGACGCGGTGTCCCGCCTCTATGTGGGCAGCGAGATCGGCCAGGGCTATCCGGGTGACGAAGACAACGGCGAGATGTCGGCATGGTGGTTGTTCGGTGCCGCCGGTTTCTATCCGCTGCGCATGGGCACGCCGGAGTACGTCATCGGTGCGCCGCACTTCCCGCACATGAGTCTTCGTCTGGAAGGCGGTGCGACGATCGACATCAAGGCGCCGGGCGTGAGCGACACGAACCGTTACGTGCAGTCGCTAACGGTCAACGGCCAGCCGTGGAACAAGCTGACCCTGCCGCACGAACTGCTGGCGAAGGGTGCGACGCTCGAGTTCACCATGGGGCCGACGCCTTCGACGTGGGGAACCGGTGCCGATGCGCTGCCGGCTTCGATCAGCGCCGAAGGCAGCAAGCCTGCGCCGCTGGTCGACCTGACGAGCGAGGGCGGCAAGGCCTTCGGTTCATTGAAGGGCGCCGAGTTGGACAAGCTGTTCGACAACACCTCCGATACCTCGGCGCATCTGGCCGCGAAGGACGCCGTGGTCGGCTGGCACTTCGATCATCCGGTGACGGTGGAGATGCTCACCCTGACCTCGGGCGCCAAACCGGGCGATGCCTCGGGCTGGGTGCTCGAGGGGTCGACCGACGGCAAGCACTACAAGGCGGTCGATAAGCGTGAGGGTGAAAGCTGGCCGTGGCGCTTGCAGACGAGGGCGTTCGCTGTCGGCACGCCGGGCGCGTATGCCTGGTACCGCCTGCGTCTCGTTTCCGCTGATACGAATGGGCTGGACCTGAGCGAGGTCGAGTTCCTCGGCCACCGCTGAGAGCTTTGCTCTCTCTGTAGGAGCCGATTCATCGGCGATGGGTGCTCGCGGTAACCCGCGGCACCCCTCTCCGCACGGATCGCCGCTGAAGCGGCTCCCACAGTAGAGCTGCTTCCCTAGAGGGAGGCTGTCTGCCACAAGTGTTAAGGGCGCCTCAGTCCCCGTGGCGGGCCCTGCTATGATGCCCGCCTGACTTTTGTTCATCCGGGGTTGACGTGCTCGAGATCCTTCTGGCTGGCGGCTGGGCTTTGCTGCCGATCCTCATTTGTTCCTTTGTTGCGCTCGCGATCATCCTCGAGCGTTTCTGGGCATTGCGC
>NZ_JBFUJE010000745.1:0-1526 GCF_056401535.1 Luteibacter sp. P4_E6
GTGGGCCTCCTGGCCAACCTGGTCAGCGGCATGGATGCGGCACGCGATATCCCGCAGATCGAGTTCGCGGCGGGCGACGATACCGTCGCCCTGGTGTTCCGTCATCTGTCGCCCTTGTCCGACCGCGATCGCGCCGCCCTGGTGGCTTTCGGTAGCGAGCACGGTTTCGCCATCTACCTGCAATCCGGCAACCAGAGCAGCGTTCATCCGATCTGGCCCGAGGCACCGCGGCTATCGTTCGCCGTCCCGGCCGACAACATCGAACTGGAGTTCCTTCCGCTGGATTTCGTCCAGGTCAATGCGGAGATGAACCAGCTCATGCTGGCGCGGACGATGGAGCTGCTCGACCTGCAGCCGACGGACAGGGTGCTCGATCTATTCTGCGGGCTGGGTAACTTCACCCTTCCGATGGCCCGTCATGCGGCCGAGGTGGTCGGCGTCGAGGGCGAGCACGGTCTGGTCGAGCGTGCCGCGGCCAACGCCGCACGTAATGGACTGGCGAACGTTTCGTTCCGCGTGGCCAACCTGTTCGACGACCAGCGCTCGGCGCCCTGGGCCAGCCAGGCCTGGGACAAGATCCTGCTCGATCCGCCCCGTGCCGGTGCCGACAAGGTATTGGAGTACTTGCCACGCAAGGGCACGAACCGGATTGTCTACGTGTCCTGCCATCCGGGATCGCTGGCTCGCGACGCCGGTATTCTCGTGGCGAAGCACGGCTTCAGACTGGTGTCGGCGGGGGTAATGGACATGTTCCCGCACACCGCGCACGTGGAATCCATCGCGCTGTTCGAGCGCGGCTGAGACAACGGGAGACCCATGGGTATCGAGATCGAACGCAAGTTCCTGCTCGCCAGCGACGACTGGCGTGCCATCGTGGTCCGCAGCGAACGAATCGCCCAGGGCTATCTGTCCGGGTCCGCGGCGATCCAGGCGGGCGTGGTGAAGTGCTCGGTACGCGTGCGGATATCGGGCGAGCTTGCGTGGCTGAACATCAAGTCGGCCACGCTCGGCATATCGCGCCAGGAATTCGAATACCCGATTCCCGTGACCGATGCCGAACGCCTGCTCGCCGAACTCTCCGATGGCGTGCTCGAGAAAGTTCGTCATCATGTCATGCTCGACGGTACACACTTCGAGATCGACGAATTCCTCGGCGCGAACGCGGGGCTCATCGTCGCCGAAGTGGAGCTGGCGCATGCCGATGCCGCATACCCGACGCCGGGCTGGCTCGGTCTTGAGGTGAGCGAGCATGTGCGCTATTTCAACGTCAATCTGATCGACCGGCCTTACGCGCTCTGGTCGTCGGCCGAACGGGAAGGGAAGGAGGACGCAGCATGCTGATCATCGGTCTGTCCGGTACCGAGCTGGCTCCGCACGAGCAGGGGCGCCTCACGGCTCATGGCGTCTCGGGTGTCATCCTGTTTTCGCGCAACTTCGCTTCGCGCGAGCAGGTGACCCGCATGATCGAGTCGATCCGTGCGGTGGCGGGGGAGGACTTCCTCGTTTGCGTCGACCAGGAAGGCGGT
>NZ_JBFUJE010000746.1:0-1522 GCF_056401535.1 Luteibacter sp. P4_E6
CAAATAAGGGAGTGACGCGACTCCGGTACATGGCAAGAACCATAAACTGAGGTATGTAGTACCGGAACGACCCTGGTGTCATCGCGTACAGCGCGTCCGCATGCTCCTGGAGAAACGCCCAGTCAAGATCCTGTCGCAAACGGCGACCGACTTGTTCAGCATCCTGCCTGTCGCTAATCAGCGGACGAGAAACGTCGCAGATCACGCTCGGTCGATTTCTGCATTTGAAGGCTGCGTAGATCTGATCGACGATGCTCATCATTGATCCAATTCAGGTCATCGAGTTACAGGCGATCCACACGCGGCGACAATCATTCCCCCTTGATCCCTTGGAAACGGCACTCCGCCGCGACACATCGTCGCCGCACGCCTCGCCATCGTCAACTCAGGTGCTGTTCGTTCTTTGGACCGACTGCCAACTGAGCCAAACAACGAACACGACGACTTCAGTATTCACGCATCGGCGTGCTCGGACCGAATAACCGTCGCAACCCGATGACTCCGAGTCCCGCAGCACAACCGCCCATGGCGAAGGGAAGCCAGCCGAGCATCAGAAGGTCGGCTAACCGCCTGCCGATCGGCACGCCCAGTACTTCTTCTCCGTCCATAGACCAAAGCATGCTGAGGCCTATGGCAAGCATGAGGAGGCTACCGAGCCCGAACTTGAGTTCGAAGCTGGCAGTGCGCCCCACCCGGAATATGTTGTTGGGAGTCCACAAGCGAGTAGCGAATGCGGCGACTGACGCTGGAAATACTGGACAAACCCAGAAGAAGTAGATCGCCGTGAGATCGGGGAAATCGGAGCCTAGAGCCCAATGGCGCGCAGGAATGATGGAGACGTCGTCCACGACTGCGTTCAGGCTCTCCCATGCCGAGTCGTTGCACGAGGCGAGATACGTTGCCATCGCTGCAACAACGCTGGTAAGAATGATCACGCCGACGAGCAGGCGATACACCACACGTTCTCTATCCGTCATAGTAGCCACTCAATCGTATGATCCCCTGGAGACGGCACTCGGCCGCGGCACAGCGTCGTCGCAACACTCGCCATCGTCAACTCAGGCGCTGTCCGTTCTTTGGACCTCCTCCCAACTGAGTCCTGCATGCGCCTCAGCCGTGCTGTGGGCTGGGGCACATCGTCACCGTAGCCAGAGCTTCCGAATCCATACTCATCGGCGAACCTCCGCCTCGTTACCACATGCTACGGGGATCATCACCGGGCAGCGGAACATGGTCGGCAGGGATGACCCACCCCATCTTGCGTACGAGAACAGGAATGGCACGCTTGGCGACCTCTACCCTCACGACCGCAATGATGTCCTCCACGTCGTCGTAGTCGCTGCGGAAGGTCAGCCTGGGCAACTTGTCGCCTTCACCCGTAAACAGCTTGTAGTGGCGGACGACCGCGCCTTTGTAGTCGACGTCCTTGCAACGCACGCTTGTGATCTCGTCCCACCTAACCCGGCCAGAGCGGAAGCCAAACAACGATCGCGCCATACCTTCCGGCGTGAGGACGATGTCC
>NZ_JBFUJE010000747.1:0-1520 GCF_056401535.1 Luteibacter sp. P4_E6
CGTGGCGCCCTTGCGGCGCGGACGATTGYGGAGCCGCCTTTATACCAGTGCCCTCCCCCCATCGCAATACGAGCAATACCAACGCTTTCAGCGCGTATGCATCCTTCACGGAGGCTTGCGCGGGGAGAGAAAAACGATTATCGCGAACCAACAATGACAGGACAGCGAAAACGAAAAGGGCGCACTTTCGTGCGCCCTTGTTCCCGATACGAAACGATCAGCCGGGATCAGTGCGTGAGCGAAGGCGAGCCCTTGCCCTTACCCTTACCCGCCTTGGCCTCCTCGATGGGCACCTCGACGGCCTCACCGCCATCACCGGCCTTCTTTGGAGCCGGGGGACGCTCGAGCGCGAGATTGAGCACCTCGTCGATCCACTTCACCGGATGAATCGCCAGCGAGGTGGTGATGTTTTCCGGCAGGTCGATGAGGTCCTTGCGGTTCTCCTCAGGGATGATCACCGTGGTGATGCCACCGCGATGAGCCGCCAGCAACTTCTCCTTCAGACCGCCGATCGGCAGGACGCGACCACGCAGCGTGATCTCGCCGGTCATGGCGACCTCGGAGCGCACCGGCACCTTCGTTAGAGCCGACACGAGCGCCGTGCACATGGCGATACCAGCACTCGGACCGTCCTTCGGGGTAGCACCTTCGGGCACGTGGATGTGGATGTCGAGCGACTGATGGAAGTCGGGATCGATACCCAGCGCTTCCGCCCTCGCGCGAACCACGCTTAGTGCCGCCTGGATCGATTCCTTCATGACATCGCCGAGTTGGCCCGTCTGGATCAGGCGACCCTTGCCCGGAACCACGGAGGCCTCGATGCTGAGCAGATCGCCGCCGACCTGGGTCCAGGCAAGACCGGTGACCAGGCCCACCTCGTTCTGCAGTTCCGCACGACCGAAGTCGAAGCGACGCACGCCGAGGAAGTGGTCGAGGTTTTCGCCATCGACACGAACCTGATCCGGCGCCAGCACCTTGCCCTTCACTGCCTTGGCCGCGGTCTTCTTCACTTTGGCCTTGGCCTTGGCCGGTACCGTGCCCAGCGCGATTTCCTTGACGACCTTACGGCAGATCTTGGAGATCTCGCGCTCGAGGTTACGCACGCCCGATTCGCGCGTGTAGTAACGCACAATGTCGCGCAGCGCATCTTCGCCGACTGTCAGCTCCTCGGCCTTCAGGCCGTTGGCCTTCAGCTGCTTGGGCACGAGGTACTTCAGCGCGATGTTGAGCTTCTCGTCTTCGGTGTAACCCGGGATACGGATCACTTCCATGCGGTCGAGCAGCGGACCCGGAATATTGAGCGAGTTCGCCGTCGCGATCCACATCACCTCGGAGAGGTCGAGATCGACTTCCAGGTAGTGATCGTTGAACGCGTTGTTCTGCTCCGGATCGAGCACTTCAAGCAGGGCCGACGACGGATCGCCGCGGAAGTCCATCGACATCTTGTCGATCTCATCCAGGACGAAAAGCGGATTCTTCGTGCCGACCTTGTTGAGGTTCTGCACGATGCGCCCCGGCAT
>NZ_JBFUJE010000748.1:0-1516 GCF_056401535.1 Luteibacter sp. P4_E6
TTCCTGTAGGAGCCGATTCATCGGCGATCGGGTGCTTGCCCCAAACTGGCCCGCTGCCGCGGGATCGCCGATGAATCGGCTCCTACCGGGCAAACGGCGTTACCGGGCAAACGGCGGTTACCGGGCAAGCGGCGGTTACAGGGCACGGGCCGGTTACCGGGCAAGGGTCAGCTTCAAGTGTTCTGCGCAGGCTTCGAAGCGCGCGATCATCTCGTCGACTTCGACCAGGTCCATGACGCCGGGCTTTTCGATCTTCGTGCCCCACGGAATTTCTGAGGCGGGCTTGCCGAGGAACTTGCGAGATGCGGCGTCGTATTTATCCACGCACCAGCGACGGTCGGAATAGGGCCCGGAGCGCTCCGGATTGCTCGCCGCATGCAGGCCGAGCACCTTTACGCCGGCCGCGTTCGCCATGTGCATCGGGCCGGAATCCGGGGTGAGAATCATGGCGCTACGTGCGAGAAGGGCCATGAAACGCTTTAGTGTGTCCTTGCCCGTGAGGTCCATCGGTGCCTGCTTCACCGCGGCAAGGATGCTGTCGGCGAGGGCGCGCTCGGGTTCCGAAGGGCCGCCGACCAGGACGACCCGCAGGCCGCGGCTCATCGCATGGTCGATCAGCGCGGCGTAGCGCTCCACCCGCCAGTTGCGAACCGTGTGGCTCGACATCGGGCTGACCAACAGCGTCGGCGCCTCACCGGGCAATTGCTCCGCTGCCCAGGCATGAGCCTCGTCGGGCACGGGGATGTCCCAGCGCACTTCGGTCTGCTTCAGGCCGAGCGGCTCGATGAAGCTGGCCATGGCGTCGAGCACGTGCTCGCCGGTGCGCGCAGCGATGCGCTCATTAACGAAAAGGCCGTGCAGGTCCTTGGAACGGGCATGGTCGTAGCCGATGCGCCGGTCCGCCTTTACGGAAAGGCTCAACAGGTTGGAGCGCAGGGCCACCTGCATGTGGAGGAGGGCATCGAAGTGCCTGCCGGCGAGGGCCTCGCGCACGGCGCGAGCGCCCGCACGGCCCTGGCCCTTGTCGAAGGTGATGAACTCCACGCCCGGCAGGTCGCCTACCAGGCGCCGCTCGAGCTTGCCGATGATCCAGGTGAGTCGCGTCCGCGGTGCCTTTTCCTGCAATGTCCGGATCAGCGGAGTCACGTGCGTTACATCGCCGATCGCGGATGTGCGCATGATGCAGAGACTGGAGTCTCCCGGCGGGAGGGGACGGCTTGTTAGACTGGGCACGATCGGATCACCGGATAGGAGGCCGCCGGAGGGCGGCCCGAAAATGACTGAACAACGCGTAGCGGAGGCGGCGGGCGGCACGATTCTGTTCGACGCGGCCCGTACACCTCAAGTCGATAGCCTCTGGTTCTCGCCCGCCCACTGGAGCGAGCGCGATGCCCTGCGCTCGCAGGCCGGCGGTCGCGGAGGCGTTGCCGTGATCGAAACGCCGGCCGGCGAAGCCGTGCTTCGCCATTACCGCCGAGGCGGCATGGTGGCGCGAATCTTCGGAGACCGCTATCTA
>NZ_JBFUJE010000749.1:0-1506 GCF_056401535.1 Luteibacter sp. P4_E6
GGCCGCACGCACCACGTCTTCCACCGAGCGGTTATGCCCCAGGTGAATCACCTCGGCGCCCTGGCTCTGGATGATGCGACGCATGATGTTGATCGCTGCGTCGTGTCCGTCGAACAGGCTCGCCGCCGTGACGAAGCGCAACGGCGTCCCCTCCGCGTCGGTATGGCTGGCGGGAATGTGCTTGGGCTGCGAGCTCATGGAAACTCCGGGGAAGGATCGACTGCGGTGGGGAACCGGCCAATTCTAACGCCGGGGGCGACGCGGGCCCTGCTGCAGTGCAGCGAACCCGCCCGCTTGTCAGCTCACGCCAGTCCGGCGGAGTACGTGCTCGCACGGTGCGTCGTGATGCCCGCCCGCTGCTCGTGCCCGAGCGGAAGTTCCGAGTTCACGATAAACACCTGCGGCCGCGTATTGGGGCCGGTGAGCTGCATCAGCACCCGTTCACCGAGACTGCCCTCGTGATGCCGGATTTCGTTGGCCAGCGTGGCCGACATCGGCGGCTCGGCCGCTTGTTCAGGGTCGTCCCACAGATCGCCGACGCGGTGGAAATGCTCCTGGTCGATCTCGACCCACACACCGATGTGATAGTCGTCCTTGCGTCCCTGCACGGGTAACGGCAGGGTCGCTCTCAGGAAGAAGCGTTCGTCGTCGATCACGCAGGCATCGTCGCTCTCATAGACGTCGAGCGAACGTTCGTCGTTGGGCATGTCGAAAATGGCATCGGGCCGGCCGTAGCTGAGTTCCAGCTCGTCTTCCTCGTGCGTCGCTCCACAGATCGCGCAGGTAGCTGTCATGGGACCGCTCCGTGAGGTAGACGCCGATGGTAGCTCAGCTGACCGCGGCGCCACCGAGAAAGGCGAGCGCCGCCGTCATGACCCCTTCATCGTCGACGATACGGCGATGCCCCAGCCGCCGCGTCTTCAGCAAAACGGCTCCCGGCCACAGGCGGGCATACAGTTCGCCCTCCTCCACCGGTACGTCGCGGTCCGCCATGTCGTGGATAATCAGCGCGGGTTGCGTGCGTTGCGGCGCGTGCCTGCCCACGTGCAGGGCCTCGATGGTTATCCCGGTGCGCGCCGCCAGCACACGATGCAGCGGTTCGCGAAGATGCTCCGCGAGGCGCACGAAGCGGGCGAAACGACGTGTTGCCGCCATCGGGTCCGCCGCCGGCGCGATCAGCACCACGCGCTTCGCGCTCCAGCCCTCGCCCAGTGCCAGGGTGACCGCTGCCCCACCCAGTGAATGCGCGACCACCCCTTCCGCATCCCCATAGTGGCGGCCGATTGCCGCCACGGTGCGGGCAAAGTCCGGCAGGGTGCACAGTGTCCCGCCGCTATGTCCGTGCCCCGGCTGGTCGAAGGAAACCGCCGCCCAGCCCCGGGCAAGAAGCTGCGGCGCCCAGTTCTCCCAACGCAGGCCCAGGCTCGACCAACCATGCGCCAGCAGCACATAAGGCTGGGTGGACGGGTCTCCCCAGACGTAAGTGGCGATGGACTGGCCAGCGAC
>NZ_JBFUJE010000750.1:0-1505 GCF_056401535.1 Luteibacter sp. P4_E6
CAACTACCTGCCGGCGGCCCTAATGTTCTGGCCCCTCGGACTTGCGCTGTGCAGAGTCCACCGCCCCGCCGCAGGCATTGCCATCGGTGGATTGGTAATCGTCGCCATGGGTACGATCACGCTCGGTCTCACGACGCTTTGGGGCAACCCGTTAGCGCAGGCCTTGACCTGGGTAGCGGACGCCCCTGGATCTGCACGCGCGCAGGCCTACGCGGCACAGATGGAGGGTGAGGCGGGATTTCCTCGTCGCGGACTGCAGCGTGTGGAGACGCGCCGCTCCGAATTCGCGGCGGAGCCGCAGGTTGCACTTGCCATCTTGGACCTGCGCTGTCAAGTCGGGACAGTAGACGCCAGCGACATTGCATTCGCGGGCATGTCGCTGCAGACGACGCAACGCGACCCTGGCAGGCTCCTGCTCAGCTGGTTTTCTCCGGCTGTAGCGGTCGCTCAGGGAGGTTACTGCCACGGCTTGGACGACAGCGCGCTCGAGCAACTGCTAGACCACGCGACGACCAACCCGCACATAACAGCTCTCCCGGGGAGAATGCAGGACATCGAACATATCCGGGGAGAACTGGCGCTCTCCCAACGTGACGTTGCACTCGCGCGCGTGCATTTTGACGCAGCGCTGCGCCTGGCTCCTTCCCCGCAGACGGCCCTCGAGCAGGCCGCCGCGCTCGGCCGGGCGAACGCGCCGGAGCTTGCAATAGGCCACCTGGACCTCTATGCGCACCTGCCCTCCCCTCCCATACGCGGCCCGTCCACCGGCATGGCATGGGTACACGATCGAGTGCTGAGCCGTCAGAATTACTGGAATACCGAACTCTTGCACTTACGCGCTTCGTTGATCGACGCTTCGAGGAAACCTTCGCAATGATCATGCCTTCCTTGGAAAGCCGCAGCTGATGCGCCTGCCTACTCTTCGCCAGATCGGCGCGCTTCCCGCCGCATGGATGGCGCTGGCCTTGCTTGCGACGGCGATTGTCTACGCGCAAGGCCTACCGGGCGCATTTACTTTCGACGACTTTCCGAACATCGTCGATAACACCGACCTGCGCGTCACACGCGCGTCGGTTCCTGATCTGCTTTCGGCGGCATTGTCCTCACCATCGAGCGACTTCAAGCGGCCGCTTGCCTCTCTGAGCTTCGCATTGAATATCATCGCGAGCGGCGTAGATCCCGCTCCGATGAAGATCACCAACATAGTGATTCATCTGGTCAACGGTTTGCTGGTCTTCCTTATCACGCGCAGGCTGGTGGCACGCAATCCACTGCAACCGGACCAGCGCGAGAGTGGCACAGCAATCTTGGTCAGCCTGGCCTGGATGGTCTTGCCCATCAACCTAACCGCTGTCCTGTACGTCGTCCAGCGCATGGAGAGCCTCGCCAACGTGTTCGTGTTGCTCGGCCTGTATGGATACATCTTAGGTCGACAGCGAATGCTTCACAGCGGAAATGGGCGCGTGACCGCGACGACGAGCCTTATCGCTTGCACCGCGCTGGGC
>NZ_JBFUJE010000751.1:0-1491 GCF_056401535.1 Luteibacter sp. P4_E6
GTTCTGGACCGTGAGCGGACCGCTCCCGACGATCTTTCACAGGCGGTGACCCTCCTGGGGTGTCCAGCGGCAATGCCCTTCGCTCGTCAGCGACGATGCGTGGCATGCCGGGCGAGGTGGCGGTATAGCCGCCGGACGGCATCGATTGTTACGTTCCTGGTCGCAGTCGCGACCCTTCTGACGTGTGCCGATGACTAACGAGACAACCGAAGTTCAGGTGGTCGAAAAAACCCAGGGTGCCTTTGCAGGTGTCCCGCAGCAGCAGGAAATGCCCCTCGCGCTCGTGCGCGGGCAGGCAGTGATGCAAATGCCGCAGGACCTGTACATTCCGCCGGACGCGCTCGAGGTCATCCTCGAATCGTTCGAAGGGCCACTCGACCTGCTGCTTTACCTGATCCGCCGGCAGAATCTGGACATCCTCGACATCCCTGTCGCCGAAATCACCCGGCAGTACATGGACTACATCGACATGATGCGCGAGGTGATGCGACTGGAGCTCGCGGCGGAATACCTGCTGATGGCCGCGATCCTTGCGGAGATCAAGTCCAGGTTGCTGCTGCCCCGGCCGCCGGCCGAGGAAGGCCTGGAAGACGACCCGCGAGCGGAGCTGGTTCGCCGCCTGCAGGAGTACGAACGCTTCAAGCGGGCTGCGGCCGATATCGAAGAGATGCCGCGCCTGGAACGCGATACCACCGTGGTGCATGCCTTCGTCGGCGAACACAACGTGGTGCGGGTAYCACCCCCGCTGGACCTCAAGGAGATGTTGCTCGCGCTCAAGGACGTGCTCGGTCGGGCCGATCTGTTCACGCACCATGCGATCCAGCGCGAACCGCTCAGCGTGCGCCAGCGCATGGGCGACCTGCTCGAGTCACTGGGTCGCGGCGGGTTCCACCGTTTTGAAACGCTGTTCGACGTGACGGAAGGTCGACTCGGGGTCGTTGTCACCTTCCTCGCCATGCTCGAACTGGCCAAGGAAATGCTCGTCGAGATCGTCCAGGAAGAAGCCCTCGGGCCGATTTACCTGAAGACGAAGGTACTGAGTGATGCCGAGCCCGARGAGGCGCTCGCCTGAAGGCCCATGAGGGCCACGAACATCGAACCGATCCGCGCCATACGCGCGGTAAACCCGAAGGCCTATGCAACCCGAACAACTGAAACCCATCGTGGAAGCGGCGCTGCTGGCGTCGACCCAGCCGATGACGATCGCGCAGTTGAAGGCGATCTTCGGCGACGAGGACGAAGTGACCACGGACGATATCGTGGTCGCGCTCGCCTCCCTCACGCACGACTGCGACGGTCGCGGCGTCGAGTTGATCGAAGTCGCGTCGGGCTGGCGTTACCAGGTCCGTCGGGATGTTCATGGCTGGGTGTCGCGAATGTGGTCCGAAAAACCCAGTCGCTATTCCCGCGCACTGCTCGAAACGCTGGCCCTGATCGCTTACCGCCAGCCGATTACCCGCCCGGAAATCGAACAGATCCGTGGTGTGGTGG
>NZ_JBFUJE010000752.1:0-1484 GCF_056401535.1 Luteibacter sp. P4_E6
ATATCCCGCAGGGCCCAGCAGAGCTGGGGCCACGCCGGCGCTTACGAGCGATGTCTTGCCGCTCGCCGGCGGACCGCATAGGAGAAGGAGTGCGTTGCCCTGGTTATGCGTTTCCTTGAGGCGCCGAAGCAGGTCCGACGTGCATCGCCTGCGTCCGAAGAATAGCGGCGCGTCCGCGATATCGAAGGGCCGGCCGCCTGGATAGGGCGGCTCGGACGTTGCAAGGGTCGGCAGCTCAACAGCGGAACCACCGTCCGGAAAAGCGACCGACGCGGTCACCCGGTAACCGCGTTTGCGAATGGTCGCAATGTAGCGTGGTGCGCGTGCGTCATCGCCCAGCGCGCGACGCAATTGGGCGATCGCCTTGTGGACCGGATTGTCTCCGTAGAAGTGACCGGCCCAGCAGGTCGTGAGCAGATGGTCGGTCGAGAGGACCTCAGGTGCCCCCAACGCCAGTGCGACCAGGACATCCATCAGTTTCGGCTCGAGCGACACGCGCTCGTCCTGGCGCTCGATGACGCGCTGTCCGGGGCGCACCGTCCAGTCGCCGAACGTGAAGAAGGGGGGCCTCATGGCAATGATGCATGCCGCGGTCAGGCCGGACTGTGCCGCGCTAAGTCCTTAGTTTGTGGGAAGAAGGTCCGCCGTAAGGTTTCCGGAAGGACACCCGAGCGCCTTTCCGACGAGGCTCTACGGCATCTTCCACCTGGACAGCACACATGAATGGACATCCCTTCCCTGGCCCTGAGGCCGGGCGCATTTTGTCACAGGCCTTCAGAGCCAGTGACAGAGGCGCCACCGCCCGCACTACCGTGGTTCTCGCGGACCAGCAAGCCGTCCTGCGCGATGCGGTGGCTGCCGTGCTGCAGGCACACGAGGGCGTGGACATCGTCGGGAGCACGGGTGACGGGCAGGAATGCGTGCGCCTGGGTCAGGACGAGCGCCCCGATCTTCTGATCTTCGACACGGCCGTCGCCGGCATGTCGGGGCTCGAAGTCGTGCGACGCATCGCCAGGGACTCCCCGGGAACGCGGATGCTCTGCCTGTCCGCTCGGGAGCAGGCTCACTGGGTCAGGGCCGCGTTCGACGCCGGTGCCCACGGCTATGTCGCCAAGCGGAATACGTTCGACGTACTTGCACGCGCCATCGACGGCGTGATGCGTTCCGGTTCTTACGTCAGCCCCGATGTCGCGCATGTCCTGGTCAACCGCTTTCGAGGTCGTGCCGCCCATGAGGGAGGCAGCGGGGGTGAACTGAGCCATCGCGAGAGGGAGGTGGCGCGGCTGTATGCCGAAGGACTCGCGACGCGGGAAATCGCCGACCGCCTCCACCTCAGCATGAAGACGGTAGGCACCCATCGCGATCACGTGATGGCCAAGCTCGGCATCCGCGGCATTGCCCAGCTGACGCGCTACGCGGTCCGCGAAGGGCTCATCGATGTGGATCACTAAGCCAGCGAACGGGTTCGTCACCCAGAACAAATC
>NZ_JBFUJE010000753.1:0-1483 GCF_056401535.1 Luteibacter sp. P4_E6
GCCGTCGCTCATGGCGGCACACTCATTCTGGACCTCATCAAGCAATATGACGGGCAGACCGCATCCGATATCGCCGGTGTGCTGCTGTGCACGTCGATGCTGGCGACCTATATCGCGATTCATGCCGCCGCCTCTCGCTACGTGTTCGCGCTGGCTCGCGAAGGCTTGCTGCCGCGGATGCTCGCCCGGTTCGACGAGGCTCGCAATGTCCCGGTGGCGGCAACCCTCTGCATGTCGGCTGCGACGGTCGTTTGTCTTGCTGGTATCGCTTCTACGCGAACCGATCCCTATGCCGCGATTATTCCGGTACTGATCGGCATGGGTACGCTGGGAATCATCGCGCTTCAGGCAGCGGCGGCGATCGCTATCGTTTTTTATGTCGTTCGGCGTAGGCGTGAAGCGGGGCCGGTCGTTCTCATTTCGTCGGTGTGTGCGGCGATTGGGCTTTCCGTCGCGCTGACGACCGTGTGTGTCAACTTTACTTTGCTGTCGACGGTGAATACGCCGTTCGTGGCGTGGTTGCCGGCGCTGTATCTGGTAACGCTTGCGGCTGGGCTTGGCTTCAGTGTCTGGCTGCGGCGGGCGCGTCCCGGGCAGTACGCTCAGTTGGCGTTGGTTGAGCATCGGGAGACTGCGGGCTGACCTCCTGGCTTTTGCGAGCGCTCCGAACCATGGTTGAATTTCTCGCTTTCCTGGTCAGCGCCGTCACGGATTCCTGGGGTCAGGCTGGGCAACGCAGGACCTGGTGGATCCTGGGCGCCATCGTGGTTCTCATCATCGTGGCGTGGGCGGTGCTTGGCAGGCGCGCCGCATAGATCAATGCGATCAGGGCGCTGATCGCGGATCAGACAACCGACTGGTGCGGCCTAAAAAAAAGTAACCCGCCAGCGCCAAAGCATGGACCAAAGGAAAGAACAACACGAAGCTGTCTAAGGCTCCGCCGAGGCGCAAGCGCGGAGGGAGCATTCCCAAGATCACGCCCGAGACCACTGCCCAGCCAACAGCAACCACGCGTGGTGACCGCAACACGGGGAGTGTCGCCTTAGCCACGGCCAATCCGTACACGAGGATCCCTGCGACCCCGCAGATAACCTGCTCATCGGTGTTCGTAAAAAGGAATACCTGGCCGGCAAAGACAGCCATCGAAAGGACAAGCGCTGCGATGGCGATCATTCTGGACATGATTACTTTCCGCTTGCCTGTAAATGGGAAAAGACACCCCGGACGACTTCTGCGGAGTATACGGCTGGCTTCGACTCCCCATGATTACCCACCATGTCCCCGCCCCCGACCGACACGCAAAGGTCATCAGCCGGTTGGCGGAGGTCGTAATCCCCACCCTGATCCGGTGAGCCTGCCGGCATCACCGGGCCTCGCGGGACATGGACGAGAACGTACGTGTGGTACCGGAATACGACGGAGCTCCCGGGCGGAGAGCCGGACACGGGCAGCAGGCGGCTCGAAGCACTAACCCGCCCATCGT
>NZ_JBFUJE010000754.1:0-1479 GCF_056401535.1 Luteibacter sp. P4_E6
CCTACAGGAAGCAGATCCTGCGAGGGTTCGTCAGGCCTGCGGGGCGCGGTAGTCCTGGTAGGACTTCTCTTCGACCAAGGTTGAACCGAGCTTCATATTGATCTCGCGCTTGATCGCCGCGCGTTCGTCGTTCTCGATGTACACCGAGCGGGCGAGCTGGATGAATTCCTGATCGAAGGCCTGGGCGCGCTCTTTCATGCGGATATCGTCTTCGATCTTCCACAGACGCTGGTTCACGGCGAGAAGGCGCGCGGTTTCGTCGGCGATATCGGTTTCCGACGCCTTGTCGTTCTTCCACGTCGCGTCGAGCAGCTCGAGTTCGTTGCGGACGTTGGCGAGCTTGGCGTCGTCCTTGATTTCCTGCAGCTTGATCTGAAGGATCGTCATCTTGTCGATAAGCTCGCCGTAAGAAACGGGGGTCTGAATCAGGCTCATGGCAAATCTCCAGTCGGTCAGGCGCCGGAGGTTAGCAGTTTTGGGCTGGTCCGACTGCCACCGTAGGCCGCCAGACCCTCCACCAGGTGGTCGAAAACAGTGCGAATACGAAGACTGGTGCGCTGGTCCTCATGCATGACTACCCAAATGGGCAGTGCGATATCCACGGACTTGGGAAGCAGTCGCACGAGTCCCGCGCGTCGACCCAGCGGCACCTGGCAGGCACCGATACCGAAGCCTGCCCGGATAGCAGCCAGCCCGGCGAGATCGTTGTCCGTGCGCAAGCTGAAGAACTCGCGCTGGTAAGGCATGCCTGCGGGGCGGGTGGCACGGATATACGGCGTCTCTTCGTCGTAACCGATCAAGGTGTGCCCGGTCAGGTCCGCCAGTGTCTTCGGCCGGCCCGCCGCCGCGAGATAGTCCGCGTGCGCGTAAAGGCCAATGGGAATAACACACACCTTCCGGGCGACCAGCGCATCCTGGTCCGGGGGCGAACTGCGCACGGCGATGTCGGCATCGCGGCGCAAGAGATTTTCCGTGCGATTCGTGGTCGACAGCTCAAACACGATCCCCGGGGAACGTCGGTGCATCGCGGCCAGGATCGGCGGCAACACCTCCACGCCATTGACCTCGCTGGCAGTGATGCGCACGACGCCGCGTAACTCGTCCTTCGCGCCTGACGCCGCGCGTAAAGCCGAAGCGGCCGCCGACGCCATCGCTTCCGCGTGAGGCTGAAGCTCCAGCGCGGCATCCGTCGGCACCAACCCGTGCGATGCACGCGAGAACAGCGGCACCCCGAGCGATGCTTCCAGCTCACGGACGTGTCGACCCAGGCTCGGCTGGGTCATGCCGAGTGCGCGTGCGGCGCCGGAAAGACTCCCCTCGCGAAGTACTGCAAGGAAAGAGCGGAACAGGTCCCACGTCAGGTCGCTGGAAGTCATACAAAAATGTATATCACACCCACGCTTTTAGGCAATTCACGTATAGGTCCAAGGGGAACAGACTGCTTCCATTCCCACGGAGCGCACGCCATGCAGACCCCCA
>NZ_JBFUJE010000755.1:0-1477 GCF_056401535.1 Luteibacter sp. P4_E6
GGCCTGCGCATAMGTGCATGTTTGCACTTCGCCGGTATCGCAACCCGGCTTGAAGACATTGAAAGCCGCCGGATAGCGCTGGAAGTACGCCGGGCCGTGGCTGCCCTTGATGTGCAGCACGAGCAGTGCCGGCGAACGCATCTTCGCCAGGCGTTCGGGCAGGTCGGCGATCAGCACGTCATCCTTGCAGCCGTTGGCGTCGCACAGGCCGTCGATCCTGGYGGCGGTGAGGTCGTCGTTGGGCACGCGCAGGCAGACATCCTTGCAGCCTTCATCGTTGTCCCGCCAGAACACGTCCACACCCGCGTGCTGAAGCACATCCAGCACGTTCCAATGGGCCTTGGCCACGGGCTTGTCGAACTTCTCGCGCGTCATGTTCGAGAACATGCACGGCACCGACACGGTGGTCGCCGTGCCGCACGACCATGCGTCGCTGAAATAGATGGCCCCGGCCCGCTTCATCTCGGGATTGGTTTCGCGCGCATAACCCTGCAGCGACTGATTCTCTGCCCGTGCCGTCTCGCCCACCACGAACACGACCACCCGCTTGCGTGCCGCCATGGCGGGATCCGGTGCCAGCGTGGCATCGGTGCCGATCGGCGTCATCGTCGCCTTTTTACGGAAGACATCCCGCTGGAGATAGTGGAACGTGCCGCTGAGTGCCGCGTACGGATTGAACACCTCATACATCGGACGGTGGTTGCGCTCGAAGTAAACGTAATTGCGACCGGTCAGCAGGGGCGGCACGAGCAGCAGAGCCGTCGCGGCCAGTACGATAGCCGCACGCCACCTCAGGCTGCGCCACTTCGGCGGGAAGCGGACCGGCACCCACAAAATGAGGACCGCCGGCAAGACGCCGAACAGGGCAATCCAGCCGACGGACGCCGTGGTAATCAGCGCCGCGGCTTCCGCACGCGTCGTCTCGAAAATGCTCTGGATGATTTCTTCGTTCAGGCGKGCGCCGAACGTCTGCTCGTAGTACGCGCTGGCCGCTGATACGAGGACCAGGAGGGCCAACAAGAACTTGCCCACGCGCGGCCACGTGGCCAACGCAAGGGTCAGGACGAGGTTACCTAACAGTCGACAATAAACCGTCACACTCAAGGCCCAGAATCCGGGCAGACCCTGGGAAGCCGCAAGGGCCTCGCGCACTTCGGGCCAGAGGGTGCGATTTAGCACGGCAAGGATATAAACGCCAACGAGGGCGCCCAGCACCCAGGCCGGCAGCGCCCACTTCGCGCGGCGCGCGGCCGGGCGGTCTTGAATGATCATCCAGCGTCCTGTCTGGCCGGCACGATCGCGGGCCCTTAGAAGCCGTGAAATCTACAGGAGCGCCGTCACGGGCTCAAACGGCGGCGCCAGCAGGCTGGAAACCGGTGAACATGTCTACAAGGCTTCGCGGCGCCTTCTCGCCGAGCAGCAACTTGCTCAACGCCCTTGCCTCGGTCGCGGCCTTGGCGCTGCGCGGAAACAACGC
>NZ_JBFUJE010000756.1:0-1476 GCF_056401535.1 Luteibacter sp. P4_E6
CCTTTTTTCCCTGCATCTGGCGAAACGTCCGCGTTGGGAAAAACCACTGAAAAAGTTCGGGCCCGCGCAGGCCAAGCGGGTTCTCTAAACGCTGGGATGCTCCCGCAGCGAAACCGTCCAGCGAGACGCCGAAACCTGCAACTTTTACTTTAGTCATTGGATACTCCAGCGAAATCCAAAGCGGCCTCGCAATGGATCAGGGTCGTGTCGAACACAGGCACGGATACGTTTTCCTGATTGAGCAGCATACCCACCTCGGTGCATCCCAGAATCACGCCGTCCGCACCCCGCTCGACGAGCCGGGCGGCGATGGCAATGAAGCGAGCCTCGCTCTCGCTCGTCGTGACACCGCGGCAAAGCTCTTCGTAGATGATCCGGTGTGCATCGGCACGATCGGCAGCCTCGGGAACAATGGGATCGAGTCCCGCCGCCACCAGGCGGTCAAGATAGAACGACTGCTCCATGGTGAAAGCGGTCGCGATCAGTCCGGGCCGACGTCGTTCCCTCTTCCGTACCGCTGCCGCCGTGGCGTCGGCGATGTGCAGCAGGGGGATCGAGACACCCCGCATCATCCGGTCCGCCAGCTTATGCATCGTGTTCGTGGCCAGGATAAGGAATCCGGCACCCCCGCGCTCGAGCGCCATCGCTTCCGCGTTGAGGATGTCGCCGGCCTTATCCCAGTTTCCCGCGGCCTGGAGGGCTTCGATACCCGCAAAGTCGAGCGAGCGGATGAGCAGCTCCGGCGAATGAAGGCCGCCGAGCCGCTCGCTCGTTAGCCGGCACAATTGCCGGTAATAGATTTGCGTGGAGGCGGCGGACATGCCGCCGAGCATCCCGATCGTTTTCAACGGACCGTCTCCACAAAAGCCGCTTGATGCCGAAGCGTAGCAGTGCCAGTGCGCGTCCGGCCAATACCCGCCCGTAGCGCTTACGTCCGTTGATCCAGATAAGCCAGGCCGCGCTCGCTCAGCACAAGCGGCTCTGGGCCACCCCCTTCGAGGAAATCGGTCATGCGACCGACGGGCCATCGGTCACTTGTTCCGTTCACGAATTGGATGCCGTGTTCCTCGCCGCGAAAATCGTGCCAGTAGCGGGCGACCAGTATCTTGTCTTTGTAGATACGGTATCGGTAATTCCCCAGCGAATCGCGGCTGGATTCCTGCTCGATGCTGATCACGGTCCGGCCTCCGCTGCATAGTCCTCCAACCAATGCCGTGCCACCCAGTATTCGGCTGCATAAGGGAGTAGCTGTTCCCGAGCGTCCGACAGGGTGAGGCCGAGAGCCCACTCGGTGTATCGCAGGAGGGCGGCCAGTCGCGCCTCCAAGTCCTTTCGGACCGTCGCCTCGGTAAGCCCTTCGAACGTATATCGGCCGTAAGGGAGGGCCATGAGTCGGGTCGCGTCAAACCGCCAGTCCTCCTGCGTACTTCCAGGCAGGAGTTCGGGATTGAAGACCCATGGATACTGCTCAGGGAG
>NZ_JBFUJE010000757.1:0-1470 GCF_056401535.1 Luteibacter sp. P4_E6
TGTCCGTCATCCGCATGCAAGACCTCGACCTGCGCGGCAAGCGCGTCCTGATCCGCGAGGACCTCAACGTCCCGGTCGAAAACGGAAAGATCACCTCCACCCAGCGCCTGGATGCTTCCCTGCCGACCATCGTCGCCGCGCGCGACGCCGGCGCGAAGGTCATGGTCATCTCCCACCTGGGCCGGCCGAAGGAAGGCGAGTTCGATGAAGCCTCCTCGCTCAAGCCGGTCGCCGAGTGGCTGGGCAAGAAGCTCGGCAAGGACGTCCGTCTCGTGCGCGACTACCTCGATGGTGTCGAGGTCGCCGAGGGCGAAGTGGTGGTGCTCGAGAATTGCCGCATGAATGCCGGCGAAGGCAAGGACGACGAGACCCTGTCGAAGAAGTACGCCGCGCTGTGCGATGTCTTCGTCATGGACGCCTTTGGTACAGCGCATCGCGCCCAGGCCTCCACGCACGGTGTGATTCGCTTCGCTCCGATCGCCGCCGCCGGCCCGCTGCTGGCAAAGGAACTCGACGCGCTGGGCAAGGCTCTGGAAAACCCGGACAAGCCGCTCCTGGCCATCGTCGCCGGCTCCAAGGTGTCGACCAAGCTCGAACTGCTGCAGAATCTCGTCGGTCGTGTGGATCAGCTCATCGTCGGCGGTGGCATCGCCAACACCTTCATCCTCGCCGAAGGCCACAAGGTCGGTAAGTCGCTGGTCGAAGCCGATCTGCTCGACATCGCGAAGAAGATCATCGCCGACGCCAAGTCGCGTGGCGCCGACGTGCCGGTGCCCACCGACGTGATCGTCGCCACCGAGTTTTCCGCCACCGCGAAAGCCACGATCAAGAACGTGACCGAGGTCGCCGACGACGAGATGATCCTCGACATCGGTCCCGACACCGCGAAGCGCTACGCCGAACTGATCGCCAAGGCGGGCACGGTCGTCTGGAACGGCCCCGTCGGCGTGTTCGAATTCGACGCCTTCGGCAAAGGCACCGAAACACTCGCCCGCGCGATTGCCGCCTCGAAAGCCTTCTCCATTGCCGGCGGCGGCGACACGCTGGCGGCCGTGGATAAATACGGCATCGAAGACGGCGTCTCCTACATCTCCACCGGCGGCGGCGCCTTCCTCGAGTTCCTCGAAGGCAAGGAACTGCCGGCCGTCGTCGCGCTGAAGGCCCGGGCGGAGAAGCAGTAATGCTCTTCCTCTTCGATCTCGATGGCACCCTCATCGACTCTGAAATCGGCATCTTCGCCGGCGTACGCCATTCCCTGGCGGCCGTCGGCGCGGAGTCGCCGGATGACGCCGCCTTGCGGGCCTGGGTTGGCCCGCCGCTGCGCGTAAGCTATGCCGCCATTCTCGGCGACGACAACGAACGCATCGAAGCCGCCGTGGCGGCGTACGGCGAGCGCTTCCGCGATGTGGGCTGGTCGGAACACACCGTGTACGACGGTATTCCCGAACTGATCGCTTCGCTGTCTGCTGC
>NZ_JBFUJE010000758.1:0-1469 GCF_056401535.1 Luteibacter sp. P4_E6
GCGTAAATGGCACCGGCATCACTCACGAAAGCTTTCGATCACCGGCGAACACTAAGATCGCGCCGTAAAGAATGTTCGCAAGCACCGCAAGCGTAAGGAGGCCCATGGGTGAACCATTCCCCGGAATCGTAACGATGATCGACGACCAGGGGGTGGCCAGGGCGAACAGCGCTAACTGACCGATCGCTCCATGGACTATGCCGTCGCCCAGCCCAGGTTGGGGTGGATCCATGATGGCGAGCATGATCGATAGCACGCCCGCGATGGCATAAAGCAACCAGGGAACGAACAACCAACTTTCCGGACTGCTTCCCCGCCAGAGTCGCACGCCGAGAATGCCCGCGAAGAGCGCCGCCAGGATCGCGAGCTTCTTGTAGGCAGCTGATCCGGCGTCGGCCTTGGACAACGGACGATCGCCGCAATCGCCGGTGGCCTCACAGGGTGCCGTGGCGATTCGCCGGCGAGCCTCCGCACCGTCCACGTACTGCGTGGAGCGAACGCTGTTGTCGCACGCCACCACGGCCGACATCGATACGCACATCTTGAAGCCCATCGAAGGAATGACGACGCTCCGGCTGAGCACGTTTGCACGGGCCGTCGAAGCCTTCAGTGCAATGAGATCTCCGGCGATGTGTGCATCCGAAAGATTGATCGGCAAGTTGGAAAGACATGTCACAACGACGCTCTGATTCGCCGGAATATCTACACCAGGACAAATGAACATCCAGCCATTCAGGCTCCACCTCGCTTTCACCGAGACGGGAAAGTTCATCGTGTTGCCGATCCGTACGGACACGTCAAAGCGCTGGGGGGCACGCCCCGGAAATGGGCTGTTCCACTGTAGGACACCGGGCGCCAGGCGGGTCGCTGTGCCCAGGTAAGAGCTATCGGTCTCGGCAGGCCAACTGCCTTCGAGAAAGTCGATGGGGAAGCGGGGGGCGAGTTCTGTGAGGGCCAGGCTGTTGAGTGAGGACAGATCCGAGAACGAACTGCGGATCGCCTCATCGACGCTGCCCGCCGTCACGGCGCGCCCGAATACGCGTTCCAGATCGCGCCTTGTGAGCCACGTCTCGAGAGCGTCCGCCGATTGCGGGCGGTTTCGCTCTCTCAGGGTGGCTGCCAGGATCTCCGCCTCGTGCCGATCATCCGGCACGGCGCGTGCGAGCAAGGCCTTGTCGAAGGGAGTGGTTGGCGCATTGTCCATCGCACTGACCACGCCGGTAGCTACGATCGCCAGGGCGATCGCGCAGAGCATCCTTTTCATTGTTTCCCCTGGTTCCGGTCGCGAGTGTTGGCGGACCTTTGGGGAGTGTAGCGTTACGAGCATCGCCGATGAATCGGCTCCTTGTATCTTAGGGATGCCTTCCGTTGGGAGGTGCAGCAAGTGAGATCCCGGGGAGGCCGCCGGCTCCTGGAAGCAGAGTGATTCTGACTTCGATTGTAGAGTGGCCCCCCGCCTCATTGCCCAC
>NZ_JBFUJE010000759.1:0-1467 GCF_056401535.1 Luteibacter sp. P4_E6
ACCACGAGCAGCGCGAGGAACAGCGCCATTTCGATCAGCGCGATGCCGCCGATCTTGTCGAACACCACCGCCCACGGAAACAGGAAGGCGATTTCGAGGTCGAAAATGATGAAGAGGATGGCGATGAGGTAATAGCGCACGTCGAACTTCATGCGCGCGTCCTCGAAGGCCTCGAAGCCGCACTCATAGGGCGAGAGCTTTTCCGAATCGGGACGGCTGGGGCCGGCAAGGATGCCGATCGCCATCAGGACCACGCCTAGGCCTACGGCCACGGCAATGAACAACAGGACGGGCCAGTATTGGGCAAGCACGATGCTGCGTACCTCCGCGCCTCACTGGGCGCATCAGTGACCGTCGGCGGGGACGAGCGGTCCGGCTAGGGTCGCCAGAGCTTTTATCGAATCGATCCAAATGGGTCGATCCGTGTCGGGACGCATTGCGTACCAACGACTCCGGATATCCACAATCTCACGTTGGGGAACCGATCTATTGTACCAGTGCGTGCAGGTATCACGACAAGTATTAATAAGGGAAAAACTGCGTCGCCATGGTGCAATCGCAGGTAATCGCCTGTTGAACACGGACATTCGGCGCCGGAGCGCGCCGATATGTCACATGGTCTGGGTCGGACGCTCGGAGGCGAGGGTTCCGACAAGCAGCGCTTCGATGCGCTGCCGGGCACCTTCGCTCTCGGGGGATTCGTTGAACTGGATACCGACACCGGCGGTTCGGTTGCCCTGGGCACCCACCGGCGTGATCCAGACCACGCGACCGGCGACCGACAGGCGCTCGTTTTCGTCTATCAGGGTGACCAGCAAGGCCACCTCGTCGCCCAGGCTGTAGCGCTGGGCGGTCGGCGCGAAGAGACCACCGGTTTTCAGGAACGGCATGTACGAGATGTACAGGGAGTTCACGTCCTTGATCTTCAGCGAGAGGATTCCCTGTCGCGGTGAGGAGCTGGTGGCGTTCATGGACACGTGGAATCCCCTGGTTTGACCGTCATCCTAGCTACCCGGCGGCCCGGGCCACAAGCCCGACCGGTTCCGGGTCCTGCCCGGCCCAGCCATAGTGGTCATAAATCCAGGGCGTCGAGAGGTCGGCGGTGAGCTTGGCAAAGGCCGGACCCGGCGCGCCACGCAGAGGTAGCATCCACTCGTCGCCCGCCCGCTCGATCGGCGCGAGGCGCCACGGCCAGACCTGCACGCCCTGCGTATCCGCCAGGACGAGGCGCAGCCGGCTTCGCGCCAGCCGTCCCGGTCGCCACGGCAGGCGCAGCGCACCCGTGCCCGGGGCGGCGGGCGCCCGGTCGAAGCGCTCGGGACGGGAGGCCACGCCAAGCATGCGCTCGCGACTCAAGGACATCTGTGTCGCATGCTCGAGCACGGCGTGGATCTTGGTCGTGAGGCGCTCGGGGTCCGTGTCGGGGACGATCAGGTCTTCAGGCGCCGAACGCTCGGTCCCATGGAC
>NZ_JBFUJE010000760.1:0-1464 GCF_056401535.1 Luteibacter sp. P4_E6
GTTCTTGTACTTCTTCGAGTCCTTCAGCAGCTGCTGGGCGTCCTGGGCGAAGAAATCGCCTTCGGTACGGACCAGAGTGTCGTTATTGAAGGTCAGGGTGAGCGTACGGGTGGTCATGGGTCCACCACGGTGGGAGAAGGTGGAGACGTAGTCCCAACGATCGTTGTCGAACGGCGAGGCCACCGAAGGGGTGCCCAGCAGCACCAGAACCTGGCGCTTGGTCAGACCCGGCTGCAGCTGTTCGACGTTTTTCTTGTCGAGCAGGTTGCCCTGCTGCACGTCGGGGGTATAGATAAGGCTGCAGCCCGCGATGGCGACCGCCATCATGGCCATACCCAGCGTGCGGCGAATGAGCTTTTGCATGCGTAGTAACGTCCGGATCGTGAAGCCTGCGATGATACACTAAGCGCCTGACGGCACCGCGAGGGGGTCTCAATGGACCAGGAAACAAAAGAACTGCGTAAAGCGGGGCTTAAAGTCACACACCCGCGCATGCGGATCCTGCAGATCTTCGAGGAGGCGGACGAGCGCCACCTTACCGCCGAAGACATCTACAAGCGTCTGCTTGCGCACCAGGAAGACATCGGGCTTGCCACGGTGTATCGGGTGCTGACCCAGTTCGAAGCTGCTGGCATCGTTATGAAGCACAACTTCGAGGGTGGGCAGGCCGTATACGAGCTCGACCGGGGCAAACATCATGACCACATGATCGATGTGGACAGCGGGAAGGTCATCGAGTTCATCAGCGAGGAGATCGAGCGCCTCCAGCATGAAATCGCGGAACGCCACGGGTACGTGATCGAAGATCACAGCCTGGTGCTGTACGTGCGTCCGAAGAAGAAGCGCTGAGGCGGGGTTTTCCGGCCTGGCAGGTGAATAGGGCTCCCGAGAGGGGGCCTTTTTCTTTGGGGGTGTGAGCTCTTGGAGGAGCGGGCTGGGCCGGCGATGGGGTTGGCGGCAACCTGGCTATCGCCGCTGAAGCGGCTCCCACATTTTGCCAATGTCCCGCATTTCACCAGGATCCTGGATGGCGCCCAATAAAAACGCCGCTGGCGGACTCCTGTCCACCAGCGGCTTGATCCGATGTTTCCGCGGTTCGTGAATCGCGAGTTGCTCGCGGGATCCACGGGTCACCACTTCGCATCGGCGAGGCTGACATCCTGTCGCCTCATCAGGTCGATCGTCCCCACGACCGACCTGGGCTCACCGTCTCTCGACGGCGGCTCCCCCACATCGATGACGGAATCGTAACGAACGGTTCACTGACCCGGTATCGGAAAATTTCCTATGTGAGTTCCGATACTTGTGCTGCGAAGCAACACACGAAGGTGTAGTCCGATGGGCTCGGGGCAGATACGAAAGATGCCGCCGAGGGCGGTGATGCGATCGCTCATGCCTTGTAGGCCGCGCCCACCACCGTCTGTGCGAATCGGTCGTGGCGTCGAGGGCAGGCCGGTACCGTCG
>NZ_JBFUJE010000761.1:0-1464 GCF_056401535.1 Luteibacter sp. P4_E6
GTATAGGGGTGCATCAAATGTTGTCGTCTTCTCCACGGCTCTCACCGAGATTGCAACCAACGTCCAGTGGCAGACGTCAGGGCCGAAATAGTTTTCGTCTTTCAGGCCATCCATGTAGAGCTCACCCTGATAGCGACCATCAGCCGAGCGCGTGAGATGTATTGGCAAACGCCCAACAGGAGTTACGTGAAGACCGGAAGTGGCCTGCTTCGGTGCACACTCCTTGTTCGCTATCTCGAATTGCCCTTGGGCTGTCAGAGAGTCGAATGGACCCGGAGCATTCTCCAGGGCCACGGTAATCGCATAACGCATCTTCGGATGCGGATTGAGTTCGATCTTTGAGTCTTCCATGTTTCCACCACATGCAGTCAGTAAGAGACACAGGCCGGGGACGGCGACCTGCACGATCTTTCGGATTCCAGCCGAGCCGGCTTTCCGAATAGAGGCGCTAGGGACGAATCGCGCGATAGGTTTGAAGCGATTGGTGTTCATCGAGGCGGAGGCGCGTCAGGCGCCGGTGTCCTCGGGACTCAGGCCCATCGAGTATTCCTCGATATCCTTGCCGTCGACCCAGCCGGTAGCGCAGTCGCCGGTGTAGTGGCCATCGGGCTTGAGCCTGCAGGCGGTACCAGTGGCAGGCCGCTTCCACTCAACGGGTGTGTCGGCGCCTTTGCAGATTTCGTTAGCCTTGCAGCCCTTCACCGTTTTCGTGGGAACCGCCTTGACCAAGGCGCGAACCAGCACGCCTTCCTTGCGCTGAGTCGCCTGGATGCAAAGCAACTGGTGCTCGCCGACATGGGCAACGGGCTTGGCCGAGGTCGCCTGGAAGTTGTCCTCGAGCGTTACACCCTTGGCACCGATGACGCCGCCGAAGGCCATGTTCGAGGTACAGTCGTCGTTGACGTCCACGGCGGTGTTGTCGATCGTGCAGGCGACATTGCCGTACTTGTCCTTTCCGCACACCACCTTTGAGCCTGGTGACGAGGTCTGTAGCAGGGACTGGTAGTCGCGGGCGTCCGGCGGCGCCGCGAAGGCGGAGGCCGAGGCGACAAGCAGTGCAGCGAGCAGGCCTTGCACGGCGGCCGTCCAGCAGAAGGAGCGGTTCTTGGTAATGGTCATCGGGTGATCCATTTTCAGCTTCGGGGAGTGCATCAGACGGTCGGACTCGTGGCCTGCGAAGGCGGTACCTGCATCGGCGCAGTCGCTGCAGGCTGCGGAGCCTGTTGTGCCGCGATCTGCAGGGACTGTCGACCGCTTTCTTCCAGTGACGTGTTTGCAGCCTCCTGTGTAGAGGCTTCCGCGACCTTCTTGAAGGGCGAGTTGAGCTCGCCTTGTACCGCGTAGACCTTGCTGGCGTCGTCGTTCAGTACAGCGTGATCGACGCGAGTCATACCCTCGCCAACCGCTTTCGTGGTGAGGACGCCGGCGATCTGGTCACTCCGCAGGTCCGGGGTACGCTGGTGC
>NZ_JBFUJE010000762.1:0-1462 GCF_056401535.1 Luteibacter sp. P4_E6
CTTGAAGTACCTGATCTGACACGCTAACGCCGCGACGGACCGTTCCGGTGCGATTGAGTGTGAATCGTCGATACCATATGCGCGGACGCTTACGCGTGTCCGAAGGAAAGACAGAGCGGGCTTCATTAGTGGGCGCAAATGCAAGGATGCGATTTACAAGAAGTCGACCTTCTGTGCTCCCGTCGCGAAGCGAATCGTTACCATCCAGCGCGGAATGAACTATGCGCCCTAGCGTCTGGCTCTTTCCGACGCCATTCTTGCCGATAATTATCGCGATGCGTTTAGGAAGTGCGGCATTATGATCGAAGTGAAAGGTCAGGTCGTGCGGATTCTGTCGGCCAGGTAGCTGAAAAGTGATGGATATCGACTTGGATAATTTGCGAAATTCCTCGTTCTGAAGGCCTCGGAGTATCGATCCGGCATTCTTATATGCGAAGAAGGAGTCGGTGCTTCTTACAAAGGACTTGAGAAACACATCTGTAGATGTCGCTGCTGTAGTCCAGTTCACGCCTGCCGATTTAAACTCGGTTAACGCAACAAGATCTTTCATTGACTTCAATACTGTTACCGCGCCGTCCAAGCCAAGATCCTCTACTATTTTTCTGTAAGCATCCATACGCGGAAGCATTGTAAAAAAATGGTGGATGTTGCTCGCGGGGACTGTGAGGCCGTGCGCATCTTGCAGTAGTTTCTCGACCGCTCTGGCTCCATTGGTCTCGCTCCCGGGGGAATCTAGAAAGCCCAGGAACCCTGTCGTTGCGTGAACAGACTCAGGATCCGTTAGGCGGACCCTTATATCCATCTTGGTTTTATATCCAAAGTCGTTCCATTGGTCAGCGCTTGGCACCAGTAGCACAGAGTCTGGAGGAAGATCTTCCGCTAGCGCCACGTGTGGGCCAAAGAAAATCTGAATTTTGCGAGGTTCCTTCTCCATGGCTTTCCTGTTCGAGTTAGTTGTGGTCATTTCGACGGCACCCCGCATTCGGCGGGGGTCTATCCTTGAGGTCGGGACTACTGTCACCCACGCCCAATTCCTTGGCCTTTAGCTGGTAGCGATTCCGACCTATTTTGGCGCCTGCGAACTCACCGATCCCCGCATTCGCGAGCGAATTCGGCAGGGGGTTTCCATGCCGATGCAGTCTGGGGTCGGTCCTCGTTATATAACGTCCGCCACTCGCTGATTTTGCTCCGAGCATTTGCTAACGACAAGAACCAATGCTCGTCCAGGCATTCCTGCCGCAGGCGACCGTTGAAGCTCTCAAGCACGGCATTGTCGGCGGGCGTACCTTGGCGCGACAAGTCCAGTTCCACCCCGGTTTCGTATGCCTATCGGTCCATTGCCTTCTCTGCGAACTCACTGCCGTTGTCAACTTTGATTGCCGCCGGATTACCGCGATGAGCGACTAGGCGTGACATCGCTTCGGCCACGTGTTCGCCAAAGGTAACGCGAGGTCGCGTATAC
>NZ_JBFUJE010000763.1:0-1459 GCF_056401535.1 Luteibacter sp. P4_E6
ATGCTCAGGGAGACCAGGCGGCGTAGCCGGAACTCGCCCTTCTTTGTCACGGAGGAACGCATGCCGAAAACAAACGCAGTGCGCCACATTTCCTGACCAGGCGAGCCGTCCGCCTCCGCGCACCCATCCGATCTGCACGCCCATGATCTCTGCGAAGAAGGCCCTTCCGCGCCGAATGAATCCCCGGCCCAGCAAAGGGGCGGACGTAACCTCGTCAAAGACACTCTCAAAAGCTGCGTTATCCAATCTTTCCCCCAAAGATCCGTCAACGGCGGTTATGGTGTCGCACATCTTTCAACTGAGGTTCGACGCCAGCCGCTACGCTCACGGGCTCCTCAGTTCGTCCAGCTTCTTCGTGTCGAAGTATTTCGTCATACCGGACATGCCCTTGGCGACATTAGGATCGATAATCAGCTCCGCGCCAGCTTGCTGCCCCAACTTCTGGAACGCCTGCTGCACCGCAATGCCACCCTCATTCTTCAGCGCCAGCTTTGCCTGGTCCTTGCATGTCACCGTCATCAGGCGAGTAAAGAGTTCGGCCATCTGTTTGTTGGCCTGATCGACCTGCGCGTCGGTCAACGTCACCAGGGATGACACCGCCGGGTGCTTCGACATGGCCACGAACATCCACCGCACCAGGACAGCGTGATCGTCCATCGTGCTCTTGCCGGAGATGCAATCGGACAGGCTGTCGGAGTAGGCACCAGCGTGTGCCGTACCGGATATCAGCAGTGCGGCCGTCAGCAATACATTCYTGATCTTCAATTCCCTTTCCCCTTTCTCTCTAACCACGTTGACTTCATACGTCCCGTGTCCGCTCCCCGGTGGGGTCAGCCTCCACGGCGGCCGCTATGGTTGCGACTTCCGCCGGTGAACGCAATGCATGCTTGTCGGCTCGCTGCCCCGGCCGCCGGTAGGTAACGGCACAGCCAGACCGCCGCTCCAGCTCCTCAATGAACAGCTTCTCGCACGGAATATCGCTGCCGATCCGATGCCGGGCACCAGATCGAAGCACGATCGTAAACACCGCTTCCTTGCCATCGAACCATCTCACCAACTCACCTATGTCTGCATAGGCGATGTAACGTCGGCATCGCCAGCCAAAACGGACTCCTGACGGTTCAAGGCGAAGAGCGAAGAACGAGCGAATCAAAAAGAACACCATGCCCGCCAACCCAAAGAGCGCCATCGGCCAGGTCTGATCCCGCTCCCTATGAAGACCGATCGCGAACGCCATTAGCGTCGCGAACGAAGCCATCGAGAAAAACAAGACGACCAACCATCTCGGCGACCTCAGTTCTCCGGTTGCCTTGAACAACGCCGCATTCTGGCTTTCGGTGCGCGAATTCCTCAGCGCAGCGTACGTGACCAAGAGCGTACAAAAAAACAGAAAAGCTATCGCCAACCCGTTCGTCATCATGTTCCCTACATTTAATCCACAGCATGCACGTGCAGCCAC
>NZ_JBFUJE010000764.1:0-1456 GCF_056401535.1 Luteibacter sp. P4_E6
CTCTGGGATAGTCGCCGGTTCCGAACGTTCAACGTCATCGACGACTTCAGCCGCGAGGCACTTAGAAATCGGGCTAATCTTCCTGCATCGCCGACGTCCGTTCCGCCTTCAGTAGAGGTCCGATTTGAGTCCGGATTAATGTAACTGTTTCGCGTAAGCAGCGGGAGTTAGCCCGCCGTGTGCCTTCTTCGGTCGCTCTCCGTGGTATTCCTGTCGCCAGTTTTCGATCTCGCTTAGGGCATGCAGAAGGTTGGGAAACCAGTATTCGTTGAGGCATTCATCGCGAAACCTTCCGTTGTACGATTCGATGTAGGCGTTCTGGTTCGGCTTGTCAGGCTCGATCAGGCGCAACCGCACGGCGCGCTCATGTGCTCACGCGACCATCGCCTTGCCACAGAAGTCCTTTCCGTTATCGCTGCGATGATCTTCGGCAGGTCCCGAGTCAGTGCCAGGCGGTCCATGATGCGCGTTACGCCGACACCCGCGTGAGGCCCATTCGCAGGAACGTAATTCTGCTCTTGAACGGTAGTGTCAACAGCCGTCCAAGCGGCGCATAACACTATGCCCGGAACTCCGCCCAACAGGTAGGATGCCAGCGAAACTCATTCCGGCGACTCCCGGGCGTGCTCGTAGTCCCCTGTGTCTGCTGAATGGTTCTGTGTCACGACGCCATAGAGTCCGATAGCCGGGGGTCAGAGCGACCTCCCTATGACAGCCACTCTTCTACTACACTCGTAGTGGGCCTAAGCCCCATACCGTGTCGGCGATCCTCGTACCGAAGAACGGGCACACGGTCAGAGGGCCCAGTGGTATCGTGTCCACAAGCGTGATCGGATTTACGACACTCAGGGGCGTCCTGGCTCGAGACATTACCGAGCTGAGGAGGGTCTATCCGTAGATTCCAAAAATTCGAAGTTGCAGGAGCTCATACGCATGAACAAGAACGCCTACCCCGCGTCCTTTGACAGAGTGTCCATGACGCCCCAGGAGTTCGTTTCCAGGCTTTACGGTGCCGTCGTGTTGGAAAACAATGACGTCTATCGCGACATCTTCGAATCCACCGCGCAACATGAGGCGTCGGATCCCTATTGGAAGCGCGCGATCGCGCTGTTCAACAGTCTGGATGCGGTAGGGAAGGAGACCTTGCTTGAAATCATGCGGCAGGTTTCAGTTGACACCATCTCCCATGTTCTTGGTGTCATTGACGGAGCGAATTCACTGGATGGCGTCCAGGAATCCTTTGACTTGACTCTGGATGGCGCTGGTCTCGGCCGGGACTTACAACGCCTGTTCCTCGTCGAGGATGAGCAACTAAAAGAGTAACTGGAGACCTTGTTTTCGAGGGCATGCATGCTGTACCGGACTGGGTCCCTTCTTATAGTTCCGCTGAGTTCTCCATAACAGGGCGCACTCAGGCAGCGTGCAATATGCACCTGCGGCTGATGCTGTGGTGCGT
>NZ_JBFUJE010000765.1:0-1438 GCF_056401535.1 Luteibacter sp. P4_E6
GCCCAAAGGCGACGCTGTGTTGTGCGAAGCAGGCGTCTCGTGCGTATGGGCACACCCGTCGCCCGTGGCCGGCGTCGAACCACCCGAAGGCGACCCGGCGATGCTCTATATCCGCCTGCACGGGTCGCCACAGGTCTACTACTCAGCCTACGACGATGCTTTCATCAAAGGCATCGCGTTACGGATGCGCCAGGCGCAAGAGGCAGGCAAGGTCGCCTGGTGCATTTTCGACAACACGGCGCGGGGCGAGGCTGTACCCAATGCGCTGACGTTGCTGTCTCAACTCAACGCTTGACCTTGCGCTTCTTCACGGTCGCCGCATAGCGTTCTTCGCCCTCGACGAACTTGTCGTAGTAGCGGACGACCATTTCAGCGACCTCGGTATTGATGATGTCGCCATCCATCGACGGATTGTCCACGGCCATTTCCGTGGCCGCATACATCACTTCGGTGGAGAGGCGCATCGCCACGCGCAAGGCTTCCGGGTTGGCGCTCGGGTAGCGATCGCGCAGCCCTTCGTAGCTCGTCTCCGCGACGTCGTCGTGCGAGTCCAGACGGATATGCCTTAGCGTCGGGACCGCGCGAAGCGCACGCATGATCCATACCGCACCTGGAAAGGCGAGGGTCGCCGCGTTGATCGCTGCCTGCATGTCGCGCAAGCCACGAATGCTGGCTTCGCGCGAGCCGTCGTAGTCGAGCGCCTTCTCCTCTTCCAGCCAGGCGCGGTAGGCCTTGTTCTGGCATTTCATCAGGCGCTCGCCGAGCTCCTTGAGGATGGCGTACTTGTTCGGGAAGTACCGATACAGCGCCGGTGGCGATATGCCCGCCTTCGCGCACACCAGGTTGGTGGAGAGTCGCTCCACCCCCACTTCGCCGAGCAGGCGCGATGTGACCTCGAGGATCAACTCGAAGGTTTCGACCGAGCGCTGCTGCATCGGCTGTTGCTTGGTGTCCAGCGGGATCGCGGGACGCGCATCGGTTTTCTTCCGACGCGTGGCGCTGTTCATGGGTCGACCTCGGCGTGGGTCTTCGTAAGTTCTCAGCGAAGACGTATTGGTTCCAGATGATACTTATTTCGCAGTGGCATGCGTGCTGCAGCGCGATACCTGCACGAATCCTGTGCCATGCCACGTGACCGTCAAAGCGCTGTCATATGTAAACAGTAGCGTTCACTACTGTTTTCCGCCACCCCTCCCCAACATTCCGTTTCCCATCCCTTCGGGCTCAACAGAGCTGACCGTCGCGGGCAACCGCGCGGCCGATACACGCAGGAGTTTCAACGCAATGCATCACGCTGTACGTTTTGGATTAGGTCTCGCTGCCCTCGCAGCCGCTATCAGCGCCGCCGCCGAAACCACGGACGCGGATATCACGAAGCGCACGACGGACCTGCAGGGTGTGTCGGTTTCTGCCGGCATTGACGACCCGAACCTCGCAC
>NZ_JBFUJE010000766.1:0-1428 GCF_056401535.1 Luteibacter sp. P4_E6
GCTGGTCTTCGTCGTTGATGCCCGTGACGGCGTGCTGCCACAGGACGTCAGCATCCTCAATGAGCTGCGCCGTAGCGGCAAGCCGGTCATGGTCGTCGTCAACAAGACCGACGGTGTGGACGAAGCGGTAGCACTTGGCGAGTTCGCCTCGTTCGGCATGGCCGAAACGTTGCCCATGTCCGCGGCGCACAACCGCGGCATCGACGTGCTGGTCGAGCGGTCGCTCACGCATCTGCCCGACGAGCGCGATGACGACCCCGCCCTTGCCGACCAGGGTATCCGTGTCGCTATCGTGGGGCGCCCGAACGCGGGCAAGTCCACCCTGATCAATCGCCTGCTGGGCGAGGAACGCCTCATCGTTTCCGATGTGGCGGGCACGACGCGCGATCCCATTCGCGTGCCGCTCCTGCGAGATGGCAAGCGCTTCACGCTGATCGACACTGCCGGCGTCCGTCGTCGTGCCCGTGTTGAAGAGGCCATCGAGAAATTTAGCGTTATCAAGACGTTGCAGTCCATTGCTGCCTCGCAGGTTACGGTGGTGATGATCGATGCCCGCGAGAATCTTGCGGACCAGGATCTCACCCTGATCGGTGGCGCCATGGAAGAAGGGCGCGCGCTGGTCATTTGCGTCAACAAGTGGGACGGCATGGACAAGTACGCTCGCGACCAGTGCATGGCTGCGCTCGGCCGCCGTCTGGCCTTCGTCGAGTGGGCGAAGACCGTCTTCATCTCTGCGCTCAACGGCTCCGGCCTCAGCGAACTGATGAAGGCTGTCGTTCGGGCACACGCGGCGGCGACGAAGGTCATCACCTCCAGTGACCTGACGCGCACGCTCGAGAAAGCCTACGAGGCCTATCAGCCGCCACTGGTTCGCGGTCATGCGCCGAAGCTTCGCTACGCGCATCCCGGTGGTAACAATCCACCGACGATCATCATCCACGGCAGCCGTACCAAGCACATCGCGCCGGCGTATCGTCGCTACCTGGAAGGCTTCTTCCGTAAGCGGTACAAGCTGGAAGGCACGCCGATCCGCATCGATTTCCGTGATGGCGAGAATCCGTACGCGGGCAAGAAGAATGTCCTGTCGGATAGTCAGCAGCAGAAACGCCAGCGCATGATTCGTAACGCGAAACGACGCGAAAAGTAAGCGTCGCCCTCATCGGGGAGCCTCGCATGTCTGAAAGTCTGGATCGGGAACGCTGGCTGGCGGATCTACGCCTCCGCGTTCCTGAAGTCGCCCCTGCCGAGGCACTCATCCGGCAGGCGGGTGGCGCGTTGCTCGTCGACGTCCGCGAGGACAATGAGCGCGCCAGCGGCATGCCAATCGGCGCATTGGGTCTCTCCCGCGGTTTTCTCGAGCTGCGCATCGAACAGACCGAGCCCGACCGCGACCGCGATATCCTTCTTCTCTGTGGCAGTGGCCAGCGC
>NZ_JBFUJE010000767.1:0-1428 GCF_056401535.1 Luteibacter sp. P4_E6
GCTGCCACCGCCCGTCGTGGGCGTCGATTATGGGCTGGAGTACGGCCACGACCGTCTGGAGATCGGCACCCAGGCCCTGTTGCCCGGCGAACGGGTCATCGTGGTCGACGACGTGCTGGCAACGGGCGGAACACTCGAGGCGGGTCGTCGCCTGGTCGAGAGGCTGGGCGCCGAAGTGGTCGGCGCCAGCGTCGTCATCGAACTCGCCGGCCTCCACGGTCGCTCGAAGTGGTCCGGTCCGGCCCCTCTCCACGCCCTGATCGGCGGCTGAGATCGGTGGCTGGCCTCAGTGGCCGGCTTCGTGGATGTCTTCGACGAGGACGATCTCGCAGCCGCCTGCGCCGGTGTCTTCACGGGTGAGCGAGGTATCCCAGTGCCAGCCGTCGTCGCGTTTGACGTCGACGAGGAAACCCTCGAAGTGGATCACTTCCCCCGGGCGCACATTGCCAAGCTCCCGGGCCACCGTGTCGTTGGCCGGGATCATGTGCATGTTGGCGCTGGAGTCCTCGATCTCGTGCCGCGGGATCGGAAAAGTATCCGTGTACCAGAAGTAGAAGCGGTTGGACTGCGAAATCCTGATCTTGTCGAGCACCGCGGTATCCGACATCCGGCCCCAGCCCAGGGCCAGGTCGGTGGGAGCGATCGGCGCCAGATCGTCCAGCTGGTAGTCCTCGCGGGAGAGCACGCGGCCCGTCATGGCGAACTTCGCGCGAGGTTCCAGCGAGAAGTGGCCGCGCGCCAGCTGTGGCCCGGCGCCCAGATCCTGCTGGCTGGGTACCGTGCCCGCGACGATACCCGCAGCCGCATGCATGGGCCGCTTATGCCACCACGTGTACGCGCCCAGTCCGCAGAGCAGGAGCAGGACGATTAGCCAGACGCGCATGTATCAGGAAACCGTCAGGAGGATGGAAGGGCAACGGTTGGCGCGCCTTCCGGTTGACGTGTGGCGCATTCCCGGGCGTTGAACAGTTCGGCCGGAACGTCGCGGATCACCTCCGCGAGGGCGGTGAAGAACGGCGTCATGGCCGAGCTCTTGCGCCAGACCATCGCAATGCGACGGCTTGGCGCCGGGCTTTCGAACTCGATCAGTCGCACATTGCCCGACTGCGCCACGGGCGGCTTCACGGCGAGGATCGGCATCAGCGTGATGCCGACGTTGGCGGAAACCATCTGACGTAGCGTCTCCAGGCTGGTGGCCCGGAAACCGGTCTTTTCGCCCGCGCCCGCCAGATGGCAGACCTCGAGCGCCTGGTCGCGAAGGCAGTGACCGTCCTCGAGGAGCAGCAGATTCTGGTCGGCAAGGTCGTCCATCTTCAGGCACTGCCGCCCGGCGAGGGGGTGGTTGTCCGGCACGGCCAGCACGAACGGTTCTTCGAACAGGAACTCGACGTGCAGGGAATCGTCGTGCATCGGCAGGGCGAGGATGCC
>NZ_JBFUJE010000768.1:0-1426 GCF_056401535.1 Luteibacter sp. P4_E6
AGACCTGGGCGTCGGTCATGGGCTCGGTCAGGCTCAGCGCATCCATCTCGCCGGGCATGTGCGCCACGGCGAGGGCGGGTAGCGAGTTGAGATCATTCTGACGCCACATCAGGCCCACCCCGGCGAAGGCGATGGCGACCGAGGCCGCCATGGCCAGCCAGGCACGACGCATGCCCACCTGGCGGCGACGCTCGCCCGTGGCCTGGGCGAGCAGGATCCGGTCGACGAGACCTTCGGGGAGGGGAATGGCCAGCGCGGCTTCGAGATCGTCGTCGAAACGCTGTGCGCGCTGCCAGAACGCGGCACAGCCGTCCTTGCAGCTGTCGCGATGGGCGATCAGTTCGGGAGCGCGCGAGCGCGGCTCGGCGCCGATGCGGCGGCGGAATTCGAGGCAGTTCATTTCCGGCCTCCTTCAGCCGCGGCGCGTCCGCCGAGCAGGTCCTTGAGACGCTGACGTGCGCGGAACAACTGGGTCATCACCGCGCCAGGCTGTTGATCGGTGGCGGCGGCGATCTCGTCGCAACTCATGCCACCGAGCACCTGCATGGCCAGGGGCTCGCGGTATTTGTCGGGCAACTTGAGCATGGCGTCGCGCACCTGGGCGGCATCGCCACTGCGCTCCGGGCTGGCAAAGGCGGCCTCTTCGGGCACGGTGTCGTCCAGTTCCACGGTGTCGAAGCGCTTTCGTTCGTAAAGGCGCGCGTGTTCGCGGCGCAAAATGGTGATCAGCCAGGGCTTCGCGGATTCGGCGTCGCGCAGCGAGTCGAGGTTTTTCCACGCGCGCAGGAAAGTCTCCTGGACCAGGTCCTGGGCCACGGACTCGTTGCGCGACAGCCAGAAGGCGAACCGGTAAAGGTCGGCCGACAGGGCGCGCACCATCGCTTCGTATTGGCGCTGCTTCGGGTTCACGTCCTTATGGACCGGAGGCATGGCCATTTCCTTTCAGATCCGCGCTCAGCGGACCTTGGACAGGATGCCGTCGAGCTCGTCGAGGCTGTGGTAATGGATGACGAGCTTGCCCTTGCCGCCGCGACCGTGCGCCAGTTCGACGCGCGTGGCGAAACGCTCCGCCAACTCCCGCTCCAGATTGGCGATGTTCGGGTCGGCCGGGTTGGCCTTGGCCTTGCCCTTCGGCGCCAGCTGCGCCTTGCGTGCGGCCTCTTCCAGTTCGCGCACGGTCCAGCCGTGGCGCGCAGCTTCCAGCGCCAGCGGTTCGGCGATGCTGTGCGGAAGGGTGAGAAGCGCGCGCGCGTGGCCCATTTCCAGCTTGCTCTCGTCCAGCAGCGTCTTGATCGACGCCGGCAGGTCGATCAGGCGCAGCAGGTTCGACACGGCGGCGCGCGAACGGCCGACGGCATCGGCTGCCTGCTGGTGCGTGAGGTCGAATTCGTCGATCAGGCGCTGCAGGGCCTGGGCTTCCTCGAGC
>NZ_JBFUJE010000769.1:0-1426 GCF_056401535.1 Luteibacter sp. P4_E6
CCAGTAGTAGTAGTCATGCCCTATTGATAAGAGCCCATCCTTTGGGGACTCGTATACATTCCGCTCCATGGGTCAGCCGCCGCCACCTGGACCCTTCTTCGCGGCGGGACGCTTCAAAGCGCGTTTCGCCGTAGCGGAGGAAGAAGCCTTCCGCGCGCTCTTCTTTTTGACCGCCTTCTTCGCCGCCATCGCAGGGGCAGCCTTCCCATCGGCCGTCTTTCTGACGACCTTTTTAGCCGCGACCTTCGTTACTACTTTCTCTGCAGCTTTCTTTGCCGACTTCTTCGCGAAGGATTGCTTCGCCACCGTCTTCTTCGTTGCGATCTTGCGGATTGCCTTGGTCGCCATGAATCCTTCCACTCCGGCAAGTCGATCGTTACTTCACGGAAGATCCTCTCACCCGCACTTCGAATACCCACAATTCAAACAAGTCTGGCAACCATCCATCAGCACCAGCGCCTGCGTATTGCACTTAGCGCAGAGCGTGGCGCCAGCGGGGAAGCCTGAGGCATTCATGTGGGCGGCTTCTGCGGCGGCCTGAGAGGCAGGAGCATCGCCGGCGGAGCCGGCTCCTACAGGAGCAGCTGCGGGAACGGCAGGCTTGGCGGCCTTTTCATAGGCGGCACGCTTCTCGGCAATCAGCGCGCGGGTCGCGTCGCTCATTTCCGGGTCGTGAATCAGGCCGATCGACTTCATATGCTGCTCAACCACCGCGCCGATCTCGGCGACGATGCTCGGCATATAAACGCCGCCAGCCTTGAAGTAGCCCCCACGCGGATCAAAAACCGCCTTGAGCTCTTCAACAATAAACGTCACGTCGCCACCCTTGCGGAAGACGGCGGACAAAATTCGGGTGAGCGCCACGATCCACTGGAAGTGGTCCATGTTCTTCGAGTTGATGAACAGCTCGAAGGGGCGGCGCATCTCATGCTTGGTACCGGCGTTCAGGACGATATCGTTAACCGTCACGTACAGCGCGTGCTCAAAGAGCGGCGACTTGATCTTGTACGTGCTGCCGACGAGGGTCTCCGGTCGTTCCAGGCTTTCGTGCATCTGGATGACTTCGGCCACGGGCGCGGCTTCTTTCACCGGCACAGGCGTGGGGGCCGGAGYGGCCTTGTCTTCGGGCTTAACGACGTTATAGCCCTTGATCTTCTTTTCGATCTTGATCGCCATGACTCTTCTCTTATAGGTATTCCGCCCGGCGCCWGGCGCCGGGCGGAATAGGTGCTACTTACTTACGACGGCCACGAACGGCGCTCTTGCGTGCCGCCGTACGACCGGTCTTGCTGGCAGTGGACCTCTTGACCGCCTTGGGGGCGATCTTCTTGCTGGCGGCCTTGCGGACCGTCTTCTTTACAGCTGCGACGCGGCCGGCGCTCTTGCGAGCTACCTTGGCTACGCCCTTCTTGACGGCCTTACGAGC
>NZ_JBFUJE010000770.1:0-1418 GCF_056401535.1 Luteibacter sp. P4_E6
GGTGAAGATCGAGCTGATCGACCGCCTCTCGGCAACGGGGTTGGCGACCATCGAGGCAACCAGCTTCGTCAGCCCCAAGTGGGTGCCGCAGCTTGCCGATGCCGCCGAGGTGTTTCGCGGCATTCGCAAGGCGCCCGGCGTCGTGTATCCGGTACTGGTGCCAAACCTGCAGGGTTACGAGCGCGCTCGCGAGGTAGGCGCCACGGAAGTAG
This sequence comes from Luteibacter sp. P4_E6, assembly GCF_056401535.1. Lineage (NCBI taxonomy): Bacteria > Pseudomonadati > Pseudomonadota > Gammaproteobacteria > Lysobacterales > Rhodanobacteraceae > Luteibacter > Luteibacter sp. P4_E6. The sequence continues at coordinate 213 of NZ_JBFUJE010000770.1, forward strand.
CCGTTTTTACCGCCGCCTCCGAGGCATTCAACCGCAAGAACATCAACGCATCCATCGACGAGTCCATCGAACGCTTCGTTCCCGTCATGGAGCGTGCGCGCGCCGATGGCATTGCCGTGCGCGGTTACGTCTCCACCGTACTCGGCTGCCCTTACCAGGGCGAGGTGCCCGTCGCCGACGTGGTGCGTGTGGCCCGGCGCCTGCACGAGCTCGGTTGCCATGAAATCTCGCTAGGCGACACGATCGGCGTGGGCACGCCGGCCAAGGCACGCAACATGCTGCGCGCCGTGGCCAGCGAGGTGCCGATGAGCGCCCTCGCCGTCCATTTCCATGACACTTACGGGCAGGCGCTGGCCAACATTCTGTCCTGCCTGGAAGAAGGCGTGCGCGTGGTCGACAGCGCGGTCTCCGGTACGGGCGGTTGTCCTTATGCCAAGGGCGCGACCGGCAATGTCGCCAGCGAAGACGTGGTGTACATGCTGCACGGCATGGGTATGAACACAGGGGTAGCGCTCGACAAGCTTGTCGAGATCGGCGCATGGCTCGCCGGCCAGCTTGGAAAGGAAACCGCGAGCCGCGTCACCCGGGCGCGCACGGCCTCCTGAGTCCATCCCACGGGGTGGATCACAGGACGAAGTTACTGGGCGAATTCCAGCGTGACCAGCGATTGGTGATGCGCGCCTGTAGCAGCGTGCGTCCGTAACGTGCGAGATACCCCAGATTTCCTGTTTCCAGGAACATCGCGTAAAGGTGTTCACTTTCTTCGACGACGCGCCCGTAGGGGCGCTTGAGGAGTGCCCGAAGCTCGTCGTCGGGGAGGTTCAGTGGTTGCCCGGAAAGTAGCGAGGGATTGAGATAGGCAAGCGCTTCGGCGTCGAACCCCGTCTGCGCAAGCATGCCCGGCGTGAGCCCTTCCGCATCCACCAGGGCCATCGACAGCGTATGACGCGCACCCATCACCGAACTGCGACTCGTCAGGTCGATGCCTTCAGGAAACCGGGCCAGAAGTTGCGGCGAGATAARCCCGCGACTGATCATGTGCCTTCGCATGCCCACGTCGCGAGTGGCGGTGTTCACGCGCTCGAAGCCGTTCATGGCACGCAAGGCATCGTCGGACGGCATCGGTCGCGGACGGGAAATCGTGAATCGACTGAGGTCGGTCACATCACCACCGCCGCGCAGTCTGGGCGCCTTCAAGGCCAGGGG
>NZ_JBFUJE010000771.1:0-1418 GCF_056401535.1 Luteibacter sp. P4_E6
CCTTCATAGCGAGGGGACGGAGACATGGCAAGCAATTCGAACGGGTCAGACGATTGGAATGGGGCGGAGCGGTTGGGCATCCCGTTCGGCGAGCGCGGTGGACGGCTTCTCGCGGCGGCGAGCGTGGAGCGAGGTCTTGCATGCGGCTGCGTTTGTCCCGGCTGTGGGGCAAGCCTGGTTGCCCGGCAGGGCGCGAAGCGGCGTGCCCACTTCGCCCACCACGGCGGCGACGAAAGCGGCTGCTGCTTCGAGTCCGCCGTGCATCGATACGCAAAGCAGGTCGTTGCCGAAAGTTGCTCCCTCCGGCTGCCGGGATGGAACGGTCAAGCGAATATGCCGAATCCGCCGACCGCCAGCGACAGAGAGGGCGTCCTGAGATACGGCGAGGCTGTGGATTGGCCGGCAGTGAATACGGCGGTGCGGAATGGTCAGGTGGAGGTGGTGATAGGAGAAATCCGGTCGGATGCCCTCGTGACCGATGCGAGCGGAGACCTTCTGGTGGAGATACGTGTCAGTCACCTGGTTGACGAAGCGAAAGCAACCAAGGTCCGGGCTATGAACGCCCGCATGATCGAAATCGATCTCTCAACATGTCCGGTCGACCTGATGATGGATGCCGTTCTTTTCGCCGAGTGGATACGTTTCGCGGCGCCGCGTCATTGGATCTGGGAACCCAGCGCCGCACGGTGCTGGGCGCGTAGCCGCGATGAGCTGGAAGCGCGCCTCTCCCTTCCCGTCGGGACAGCTCCACGAACACCCGGGATGCTTAGCCCGGTCTCTCCCGAGAGGTGGGAAGAAATTCGGCAGCAGTTCGGAGAGAACGAATGGATTCCTATTGGTCGGCCACCGGTGGTCGACGACCCATTGATAGGGTGCTGGGTCTGGTTAGACGGAAAGGGTGAGGCAGAGATCGTTCAGCGGCTCACGCGAGCAGGGGGCGTGTATCGAGTGAGGCTTTCCTGGGGGGAGTTTCGAATCGTCTACCTGGGCCGCCCAGGGTAGGAGGTGCTTCTCGGAAAACTGGGCGATCAAGCACGCGTCCGCCATATAAACAGAAGCTCACCCGCGATCTGTCTTGCGACCGTGGCGAAGGACGTGCACCATCGCCGTCAAGAATCACTGGGGGCTCAAATATGCTTCAGGCGCTCCTGCTAAGGCCGTTCAACGCTGCGAGCTACGCCCTCCACCAACAGGTGAACTTGATCTTCGGAGTGGTACTCGTCGCTGTACTGCTGATCGCTGGCATCGCTTGGGCCATGGATCGTTGGCGTACCAGACACGATAGACGCGATAAGCGAGATCATGCGGCGCTTCGTCGAGTTCAGGAGCGTAGCCGACGAAATGCCGGCCGCCGACGCAGCGATTAACGGCCACAGTCGACTTACTACTTGTGCGATGGAGCTCGCAATGTACTCACT